>JAHEFC010000457.1:1578-3249 GCA_024640385.1 Sphingobacteriales bacterium | reverse complement strand
CCCAACTAATGTTTCGGTGCTAGCATCCATTGTTTTACAGGTTGCAGGAGGCAGGTTGCAGGTTGCAGATTGTGTTCCCTTAGTATTATCAAACCTCAAAATAAGCGCTTATGAAAAGGTTCTTCGCAATTCTTGTTGTCAGTTATTTTTTGTTTGGCTTTAGCACCAGGGATCTGTCTATTGGTGGTAGACCTTTGTATGCCACGATGAGTGGTTCCCAGGAGGCGCCGGTTCCTGGCGACCCTGACGCAACCGGGTGGGCAGTTTTTTATCTCAACCAGGGCCAGGGGACGATCAGTTATGAAATTCATGTAGAGAATATTGAATCACCCGTGGCGGCTCATATTCATATTGCACCAGCAGGTGTGCCAGGTCCCATTGTAGTGCCTCTTCACCCACCGGTAGGCGGGATGTCAATAGGTGTTGCAGACGTTGATCCCGAGCTGATCAAGCAGATCAGGCAGAATCCGGGAAGTTATTATGTGAATGTCCACAACGCTTCATTCAGGGGCGGGGCCTGCAGGGGTCAGCTGACTAAATAAGAATGTCCGTTTCATGTAAATGGTCACTGTACAAGGTGCAGTGGCCATTTTTTTATGGTCAAACAGCTGTTTCTGCCCTTCATGGTATTGAAATTGAAAGGGAGTGGGTAAAGAAACTTCTATGAAAAAAATGAGTTTATTGCTGGCAGTGGTATTATTGGTTGCTACAACCACGAAAGCGCAGCATTCTACGGTTGAATTCGGGCTTAAAGCCGGTTTGAATTTCGCCAATCTGAATTACGATAACAGTGTTGACGCAAATACGCGAACTTCCATGCATGCTGGCCTGCTTGCACATTTCCATCTGAGTAAGAACTGGGCCGTTCAACCGGAGCTGATGTTTTCAGGTCAGGGTGCGAAATACAGTAACGACCGGACGGATAAGTTAGGTTACCTGAACATCCCTGTGAACTTACAGTATATGTTTGACAACGGGTTCAGGCTTCAAACCGGTCCACAGTTGGGTTTCCTGATGAATGCTAAATCCCATGCTGGAGACGTGGAAACGGATATGAAGGACGCCCTGAATACCACGGATTTTTCGTGGACTTTCGGTGCCGGATACCTGTTCCCTTCAGGCATTGGAATAGATGCCCGGTATAACCTGGGACTGTCTGACATCACCGAAAACAGTACTAATGTAAAGAACAGTGTATTCCAGCTGGGATTGTTTTATCAGTTCAGGAAAGTGCCTGTTAAACAGCTCTGATCGGTCTAAAAAAAGACATTAAGCAGTGAGCGGTAAAAGATTTTTTTCTTCCGCTCACTGCTTCATCATAAAAATTCAGTCAGTTGCCTATAATCAGTGATCCTTGTGAATTCAGATTCCGGGTTCAATGCAAGTTTATCATAGAGCACTGCATCGATACCCAGTTCACTGGCAGCTTTTAATTCAGAATGGGGATCGTCACCGATCACCAATACGGCCTCCTTATCCAGTTTGTATTTATGGATGAGATCCATGAATACATCTTTCTTGGTATTTGAAGAGTTCATGGGGTCCACGATCTCTATGGCAAGAAAATCATTTTCGATCTGCATGCCCCTGATCTTGCTCCACTGCAGTTTATTAAACCCGGTTGTCACCAGGAATTTTTGCTGTGGAAAGTTTTTCACAAGTTCATAATCG
>JAHEFC010000457.1:0-1568 GCA_024640385.1 Sphingobacteriales bacterium | reverse complement strand
GCTTGCGTAAGGCCTTCGCTGAATGCATACAGGGAAGCTACAACCTGGAATGGCTTTCTCATGATGTCTCTTTTCACCAATTCCAGTGAGCCTTTATACTCACTCGTTTTTTCAATCAGTTCAAACAGGGTTTTGAAAAGTTCGTTTCCGATCGAGTGAACGGGGTAAATAGTATTATCCAGATCAAGTATGATGTATTTCTTTTTCACAAACCTTGTATTGAGGTAAATGTATTAATTTTTGAAATTGCATAACTTGACATCAAAACAATTTTATGGATCTCGGTTTTGTAAGCGCCATATTTGCGGACCAGTCTTTTGAAGAAGTAATTGCATTTACTGCAGAGAACGATTTTCAGTGTGTGGAAGTCATGTGCTGGCCAAAGGGACAGGCTGAACGGCGTTATGCAGGCGTAACGCATATCGACGTGGACCAGTTGGGAGATGCAGAGGTGGCGCATATCAGATCAGTGCTCAATAAACACAATGTTTATATTTCGGGGCTTGGGTATTATCCAAATCCCCTTGACCCTGACGAGGAAAAAAGGTCTTTCTATTTCAGCCATATCCGCAAGGTGATCAGTGCCGCCTCAAGACTGGGAGTTCCTGTTGTAAATACTTTTATTGGACGTCACCCCGCAAAAAATCTTACAGAAAACCTGGCATTGTTTTCTGAATACTGGCCATCCGTCATCGGGCACGCCGAATCGGTCAATGTGAAAATCGGGATTGAAAACTGCCCCATGCTGTTTACCTACGATGAGTGGCCAGGGGGGAAGAATATGGCCATAAGTCCTGCAATATGGGAACAAATGTTCGCAATTATCAAGAGTGATCATTTTGGCCTGAACTACGATCCTTCCCACATGATCTGGCAGCAGATGGATTATCTGCAGCCTTTGAAGGAATTTTCTCAAAAGCTTTTTCACATCCATCTCAAGGATGCAAAACTATACCGTGAAAAACTCGACCGGGTAGGTATATTGGCCACGCCATTAGAATATCATTCCCCCAAACTTCCGGGCCTTGGTGATGTGGACTGGAAGGCATTTCTGGGGGGTGTGAAAGATTCCGGTTATACAGGGCCGTTAGTTATTGAGTTTGAGGATAAGGCATTTGAAGGCAGCCATGCTGATATTGTCAGAGGTATGCTCCTGGCGCGGGATCATATAAGAGGAATAGTTGATATTACAATATGATTGATCAGAACCCCGGGGTTCAAGAGCTTTTTTTATATTCGTGCATGATGATCAAGCCAAAAGTCAAGATCTGCTGTATCAGTTCTCCTGACGAAGCCGCCATGGCAATTAAGTACGGAGCTTCCGCTTTGGGACTGGTGGGCAAAATGCCCTCTGGGCCTGGTGTGATCGAAGATGCAATGATCAAACATATTGCAGCTACAGTGCCTCCGCCCATAGCTACATTTCTTCTGACCAGTGAAACCAAAGCGGAGAATATTCTTGAACATCATTATCTCACCCATACCAATACGCTTCAGCTGGTGGATTACCTAGACTATGACCAGTACGACAGGTTACATGAAGAGTTACCATGGATCAAGCTGGTGCA
>JAHEFC010000456.1 GCA_024640385.1 Sphingobacteriales bacterium | reverse complement strand
AGCCCCCCTAATGCTGCCATATGCTTATCGATCACTTCGTCAACGGTCTGTGACTGGGCCATTACTGCAAACAGCAGAAACATGAAACCCATAAAAATCTTGTTCATAAATCTATTAATTGGTTGTCAAATATAGCAGAACGTTACATTCATTAGGGCCCTTTTATCCTAATCTTCTACCTTTAGCACAAAGTTTTCGCATGGCTTCCGTTACTGCCAATTTCGTTGATATATTCCACCGGAACATTTTTACCGCCCGTGTAGAATTTGATACAAAGATCAATGCCGTGTTTCTGCTCTCAGTTGACCTCGATCCGGCGCTTCCTTATATCATACCTGGCTTTGTGGATGCCCATATTCATATCGAGAGCTCCATGCTCATTCCCTCCCAGTTCGCCAGGCTGGCCGTTGTTCACGGAACGGTTGCCACGGTCAGCGATCCTCACGAAATAGCCAACGTATGCGGACTTGAGGGGGTCCGTTTCATGGTCGCCAATGGGAAGACGGTTCCTTTCAAATTCAATTTCGGCGCTCCCAGCTGTGTTCCGGCCACCAGTTTTGAGACCGCCGGTGCCGCCCTGGACAGCCGGGAGGTCAGAAAACTGCTCGAAGATCCCGACATCCTTTACCTCAGTGAGATGATGAATTTCCCTGGGGCGTTGCAGGGAGACCCGGAAGTGATGAAAAAAATTGCCGCGGCCCAGGAACTGGGCAAACCGGTAGATGGCCATGCCCCCGGGCTAAGGGGTGATGATGCAAAAAAATATATAGAAAGGGGGATTTCAACGGATCATGAGTGTTTCACCCTGGATGAAGCGGCAGAAAAACTGAAATATGGCATGAAGATCATCATCAGGGAGGGAAGTGCCGCCAGGAATTTCGAAGCCCTGATCCCTTTGCTGCATGACTACCCGGACATGATCATGTTCGGCAGTGACGACAAACATCCAGACGAATTGGTTATTTCCCACATCAATGCACTTTGCGCAAGAGCTGCAGTACAAGAAATAGACATCTTCAACATCCTGCAGGCTGCCTGTGTAAACCCGGTTTTACATTATAAACTTGATGTAGGGTTGTTGAGGGAAGATGATCCTGCAGATTTCATACTTATTGAAGACCTGAGCAGTTTTAATGTGCTTGAAACCTGGATCGATGGACAAAAAGTGGCTGAGAATGGAAAATCATTGATCAACAATACGCCGCTTTCAGACCAAAACATCAACTTATTCAATTGTACAGAACGTTCCGTTACTGATTTTCAGCTTGCTGCTGAAGAGAACTATGGATTTCCGATCATTGAAGCGCTAGATGGCCAATTGATCACGAACAAAATATTTGAGCAACCGCTGAGGGAAAACGGATTCTTTGTGGCAGACCCTTCACGGAATATCCTGAAACTGGTTGTGGTGAACCGTTACCGGGATGAAATGCCAGCGATCGCATTCATAAAAAATATGGGCATCAAACAAGGTGCGATTGCATCTTCAGTTGCACATGACTCTCATAATATCGTTGCGGTGGGTACAGATGATGAAAGCATTATGAAAGCAGTGAACCTGGTGATCAGGCACAAAGGAGGAGTATCAATAGCCAGGGATAATTTCGAAATGATACTCCCTTTACCTATTGCCGGGCTGATGAGTGATTCAGACGGATATAGTGTTGCGGAGTTATATTCCATTCTTGATAAAGCAGCAAAAGATGCGGGATCAACACTCAGATCACCATATATGACGTTATCATTCATGGCGCTGCTTGTGATCCCGCATTTGAAACTAAGTGATAAAGGACTGTTTGATGGAGATGCTTTCAGGATAATATCCTGAAAGAGTGATAGAGAGTCTGAGAGGCAAAGAGAAAAAGTTTTTTTTCCGGCGCTCTGCCTCTCAGACTCTCTGACTCTCTGACTCTCTGAATATTAATCGGCTTGAACTTTGTTCTCCCGATTGATATTCATGATCTTATCGCCCTTCATCACCCTGGCAACCCCATTCTCGAAGTTTTCAGCCATAGTGTATTGATATGCGATCACCAGGTTTGCTTTTTTATCTATATAACCCCACTGGCCTTTTTTATTTGAAACAGCGGCAAGTCCTTCGCGGAAACCGCGGGCTGCATCAAACTGGGGTTTGATCTCGAACTGACCGGATGGATTGATGTATCCCCATC
This sequence comes from Sphingobacteriales bacterium, assembly GCA_024640385.1. GTDB lineage: Bacteria > Bacteroidota > Bacteroidia > Chitinophagales > Chitinophagaceae > Pollutibacter. The sequence goes on along the minus strand of JAHEFC010000456.1, from coordinate 1,083 downwards.
CATCTTTGGTTGCTACAGCAGCAAGGCCTTCATGGAAACATAATGCATCGAGATAACTGAGCGGCATCACCATTTTACCTGTACTGTCTGCAAATTGCCATAAACCTCCTTTTCTTAACGGTGCATAGCCTTCACTGAATGCAATGGCTTCATCATATTCAAGCGGTATGACCACTTTACCGGTCAGATCCACAAATCCGTATTTGCCGTCTTTTTTGACCATGGACAGGCCATTGTTGGGATTATCTACAAAATCATAATCCTTAGCCCATTTTTGAGCAAAAGCCGGCATCACCAGGGGGATCAACAAAAAAAGAAATAATTTTTTCATGGCTGAAATTTTTATAGTGAGCAAGAATTTTCACTGATCAAGGTAGGTCAGCATCATGCCTTGAAACAATGACTTTCAGCAGGAAAAATGTTGATTAAAACCATCAGTGATTATCGAGCACATGTACCGCCCGGTTGTAGATGCGGTCTACAGAGGTTTGATCTTTACCTATACATACCACTCCCAGTTTACCATACTGGGACAGTGCTCCGATCAGGTGAAACATCACACCTTCCTGGGATGCTGAATCATAATGCAGATCATTGCAAATGGCTATTTCGATCAGGTCGTGAGGAGTCAGCCCTCTATAGCGTTCACTTTTAAGGTTATCGGTTGCGTAATAACACCTGGTCTGATTATTTGGCATATGATAGATACCCCGTTCAGCATCATACTCTCCATCCGTAAGGAACTGCAGCATCAGGTAGGGATGGGTTGTTCCGCCTTTCCTGAGGTTGATCTCAATGGCATAATGTTTCCAGCCCTCTTCATTTTTGACAGACATAAAATCGATAGAGAACCTGCCCAATACGCCGTGGTCACGCAAACGGGTGGCAATTTGATGCCCCATCCTGCCTATGTCAACACTATAGGCCGGATCTGCCGGGAAACGGGCTCCAAGGAAGACCTGGCTGGATTCCCCGCCCAGGGCCTGGTCGTGCGTCGACAGAACATCCACCTTCCCTAGGGGATTGACACGGCATTGCACTGAAGGCGAGGTTTTTACCTGGCCTTCCAGAAACTCTTCCACT
>JAHEFC010000455.1 GCA_024640385.1 Sphingobacteriales bacterium | reverse complement strand
TTAAACAAGAATACATGAAAAAGAGTCTCCCTCTTGTAGCAGTCCTATTTATAAGTGCCATCTATGCCTGCAACACAGCCGAAAAAAAAGAAGCAACGGATAAGGTCACAACTGAAACAGTTACCGTCACCGAAGAAAAACCGGCACCGGAACCTCCTTACGATCCGGACCCAACAGATACCATTCCCGGTGATCAATATGGCATTAACAGCAGCTCCAAACAAACTGCCGACCTGGTTCGGTTAACTTTAAAAGATCAATTAAAGTCGGACCTGGAAAAGAATATTGTTGATTCACTCAGCAGGAAATTTATCTTTTTCGAATATGACCTGAATGAAGATGGAAAGAAAGAAATATTTGTGGGTCTTACCGGACCTTATTTCTGCGGATCCGGCGGATGCACAACATACTTGTTGGATAACCAGGGAAATATTATAACCCGTTTTTCAGTATCACGTGATATAGTGATTGACAAAAAAAAGACCAATGGATTTAATGACCTGTTCATATACAGTGGGGGTAAATTCAGGATTGTAAAGTTTAATGGAAAAACCTATCCTTCCAACCCATCCACGCTACCGGCTTTGAATGTTTTTCCGGGCGATGATCTGCCGAGAGCATTGAACTTTGTAAATGAACCATATCCATGGTTTACATTTTAAACCCTAACCGCTAACTAACAAAGTACCAGTACACGCTCAATCTATCGTTTATGAGTGAAAAAAATAACCTTACCCCTATTATTGATGCCCTTGAAAAGGTATATGGAAAACCGAACAACGAAGGCTTTGGTAGTGCCGTTTTTTACCAGGCTGCAATAAAGAATAGTGGTTTAGCCACCATTGCATTGGAAACGTATAAATTATTCATGGGCGATAAATGGAACGCGGAAACAGAAGCAACCTGGATGAGTACCTGGAAACTGGTATATGAACGCAGCCCTGGTAAAGCGGCAGATATTTTAAATGAACTCAATAATATAAAAGATGCCAATGCAAAAAGATCTGTTCCATTACTTACAGAGCTCATAGAGAATGCAGAACAGGGAAAACTTGCACTGGCAGGAGCTTACAATCATCCTGATGTATCCCAGGTTCAATTGTTTAGTGTTGGCGATGGTGCGGAAATGTCGGGACTGCTTCTATGCGGATTATACGCAGATCATTCAGCCTGCTCAGTCATCTGTTTAATGGATTAAAAAAATTAACCGCAAAGACAAAAGTAATCCTTTTGTCTTTGCGGTTAATAGATAAGCTACCCCTTCAACCAGGCCTGATTCAATTTTCTTTTAGATTCATCCGTAAACTTAAAACCATTACCATCTGTATAATTCAGTTTGGCTTTCCCTTTTAATTCAACTACCTGGCCGTTTCTGTTCACTTTCATGGTAACTGGCTCATCTTCTTCTATTCCAAAAACAGTAAGTAATACTTTTGTTGGATCTGAAGCATCCAGCGGAGTACCATTAAATTCAATAATTTCATCTCCATTTTGTATTCCCAATGATGTCATAAATGTATTTGATGCATCCGGCATTACTGCAGTCGCTTTTTTATTTACTGTATCAATCCTAACATTTATTCCTTTGCTGGTCATAAAAACAACAAGCGTAGGCTCTTTAACTATGCCCCTTGTAACACCTACCTTTTTTAAATAATATTCATAATTAATTGGAATTCCCTTCACCACATGTTCCTGCAGGAATGTACCCACTTCAGGATTGGTCATCGCAGTGATTTCAGGGATCAGGTCTTTATCATCAAATGGCTTATTGGGGCCGTATTTATTTGAAAGTCTGCCCATCAGTTCAAGAATACCCTTTTGACCTCCAGATGCTTCACGCAGCATGATATCGATACACATGGCCATGAGTGCCCCCTTCTGATACACATTCGGATATTGCACTTTCATGGTTGGATCAAGTACATTTTTACTCATCTCAATAAACGACTGCTTGTCGTTATACAATTGCTTTGATAATTTATCTTTCTCCGCCATCTTTGCATAAAACTGATCTTCTGTCATCAGGCCCTGGTGTACCTGGAAATGATTTGCGAAATACTCTGTGAAACCTTCATACATCCATAGGTGTGCAGACATTTTAGGGTTGTTAAAATCGAAATCCTGAATTTCCTTTGAATGCACATTCAATGGAGTAAGTGTATGAAAGAATTCATGGGAGATCACATGAATGAGCTCCTTGGATTTCATATTTTCCCCAAACACAGCGGTGGTTGAGGTATTGTGTTCCAACGCACCAAAGCCATGGGCATCGTCTGTAGCATTTGTTGAAATATAGGTAAGAACGGCATATTTCTTGGTATGATTGATGTTTCCCAAATATGCTTTTTGGGCGTGTATCATTTTTTCCAGTTCGGGCATAAAAATGCGCGATGAAATATTTTTATTACGGGGAGAGTACACGCTCAATATCAGGTCCATATTCCCAATTCGGGAACTTGCGATATCCGGTGCAGCATACATAATCGGATGGTCTACCATTTCCGCATATCGAGGCATCATAAATACATCCGTTCCTTTCGCTGGATCAGAGTCATCGAGTGATGAACTCGCTTCGAGGTTTTCAGGATGGTTGATGGAAACTTTGTAGGTAATATTTGCTTTATCATTAAAATAACCTACGAACCCGCACAAATTGAGCATGAAATGCTTTCCGGCCAGGATATTTGTACCAGCTGGTGAAAATATGGTTTTACTGCCTTCTGCAAAAGCATCTCCTGCTTCGGTATCATAAGTATCATTGACTTGATATGTAATCCTGGCAAGATTGGTTGCGTTGCTGATCACCCATGTATTGGAATCTGCCATCGAAACAGCAAGTGCACTACCAGATTTGTCATATGCCTTAAACCCTTCGATATATCTTCCATAATCAGCTATTGCATAAGTCCCGGGAATAATTTTAGGCAACTGATAGGTAACAATGGCTGTAGAAAAAGCGGGGGTGTTAACTGTTACATTAACCTTATCTTTTTGAACATTTATCAGGTCAATATTTGCTGCTACCATTTCTTCTCCGGAAAGGGCTGTCGTTTTCCGTGAAGAACTACAGGAAGCAAAAAATAAAATTGAAAACAGGTAAAAAACCAGGTAATGTCTCATGAAATCAAATGATTAATTTTTAGTCAATTTTCGGTCTGGAATGATCGCCCTTTATGAAGAAAATGAATTAAATCGTCCCTTATTGCAAAGGTGGATAAATTACATGAAATAGTCTTTTTAATGTGTAAAGTTA
>JAHEFC010000454.1 GCA_024640385.1 Sphingobacteriales bacterium | reverse complement strand
ACCCACAGGGCACTCGACAAGGCATCTGAACTGTCCAAGGGCAATGAAAAGATCGGATCAACGCTGAAAGGTATAGGACCGGCTTATATGGATAAAACCGGCAGGAATGGTTTGAGGGTGGGGGACCTGCTCGACAGGAATTTCACTACCCAGTATATCAAGCTGAGAATGAAACACCAGCGCTTGCTCGATTCACATAATTTTTCTGAAGATATTGGCACTTGGGAAGAGGAATTCTTTGAAGCCTTGGAATTCATGAGGGAACTCAATATTGTCAACGGGGAGTATTTCATCAACGACCGCATCGGCAAAGGCTCCAGGGTGCTGGCCGAAGGAGCCCAGGGCAGTATGCTTGATGTGGATTTTGGCACATTCCCGTTTGTAACTTCTTCAAGTACCACCACTTCAGGCGTTTGTTCGGGTCTGGGTGTTGCGCCGCAAAAGATCAAAGAAGTGATCGGCGTTTCCAAGGCATATTGTACCAGGGTGGGCAGCGGTCCATTTCCAACCGAGCTTTTCGAGGAAACGGGAGAAGAACTACGTAAGCTGGGCAGTGAGTTTGGAGCCACAACAGGAAGGCCCAGGCGTTGCGGCTGGATCGACCTGGTTGCATTGAAATTTGCCTGCATGATCAATGGTGTTACCCAGATCGTGATGACAAAAGCCGATGTACTTGATAGTTTTGATTCGCTTTCGCTTTGCGAAAGCTATCTCATCAACGGCGAAAAGACCGCGCAAGTACCATACCAGATGATGAAGACGGTCATTGAACCCGTATATACCTCCCTGCCGGGATGGAAAACGGATATCACAAAGATCCAGGCAAAACAGGATATACCTCAGCTGATGAATAACTATATTGAGCATGTGAACAACTACCTTGGTGTTGGCGTCAGCTATGTGTCCAACGGACCGGGTAGAGAACAGATCATTAAGCTGAAATGAGCTGCCGAAAAATATTTCGGAAAAATTTGGCTAATTAAAAATTAGGTGGAAATTTTACGTTGATTAATCCTGCTCCAAATGGCTAAGTCTGAGAAACCGAAAAAAGTAACAGTAAAGAAAGAGGAAGATCCTGAATCATCTCCTAAAGCATCATCACGTGCTAAGAAAAAAGCCGAAGATGATGATGATGACGATGATGTTGAGGAATCTGAAGAAGTGACTTCGAAGAAGGGTCGCAAGGCTTCATCGCGTGCAGAAGACGACGATGAGGATGACGATGCTGCTGAGGAAGTTGACGATTGGGAGAAAGTTGAGGAAGAGGAAGAGTGGGATCCTGATTTCAATGAATTCGATATTCCAAAGTCGAGGGGCAAGAAGTCTGTTGGCGGAACCAAGAAAGCCGGTGACGAAGACGATTTCGCCATCGATGATGAATTCAAGGACCTTGGTTTCTTTGACGACTCCGGTGGATTTGATGACGACGAAGATGATTTCTGATCTTGAGAACATTCCGTTCTTTTTCCGTCAGTGATAAAGCATATTTCAAATCACAAATGTTGAATTGGCTGGGCCGGTTCAACATTTGTTGTTTTCTGGATAACCACCAGTACAGCCTTCCGCCGCATCGTCACGACTGCATGGCCGCTGCAGGCCAGGTTTCGGTTATGCATGGCAGTGACCGTTCTGTGCTTGAGGGAATTGAGCAGTTCAATGCGCAGCACAGCGACTGGATCTTTGGTCATTTAGGTTATGATCTTAAGAATGAGATCGAAGACCTGCAATCAACGCATCAGGACCCAATTGGTTTTCCCGATGCATTTCTTTTTGTACCTGAATATGTACTGATACTTGAGGAAGGCTCGGTCAGCATAGGTTCGTTGCAGCCGGATCATGAAACAGTTTTCAATGAAATTTCCTCTGCGGATCCTGTGGTATTTTCAGGAAACAGGGTAGACGTGAAGCAGCGTCTGTCCCGGTACGAATATATTGACACGATAAAAAGACTGCAGCGGCATATACACCGTGGGGATTGTTACGAGATCAATTTCTGCCAGGAATTCTTTGCTGAAAATGCCAGGATAGATCCGGCGGCAACTTATCAGGCTCTGGCCTTGCTTTCACCCAATCCTTTTTCCGTTTTCTACCGGTGGGGCAGCAGGTACCTGTTATGTGCCAGCCCTGAAAGGTTCATGACCAGGCTGGGCAACAGGTTATTGTCTCAGCCCATAAAGGGTACCATTACCAGGGATCTGGAAGATCCGGTGAGGGACCTGGCATTGATGAATGAGTTGAAACTTAGCCTGAAAGACAAAACAGAGAATGTGATGATCGTAGACCTGGTGAGGAACGATCTGTCCAGGGTTTGCCGTGAGGGTACTGTAGAAGTGGAAGAGATCTTTGGGATCTATGCCTTCCCCCAGGTGTACCAGATGGTATCCACCGTGAGCGGTGAATTGAAAGCAGATACGGGGTTGGTTGATATCATCAGGGCTTGTTTTCCCATGGGCAGCATGACGGGTGCCCCCAAGAGAAAAGTGATGGAACTGATCGAAAGGTATGAAAAAACGAAACGGGGGATTTTTTCCGGATCTGTAGGATATATCACTCCCGGCAAGGACTTTGATTTCAATGTGGTGATCAGGAGTATCATGTACAATGAGGCCGATCATTACCTTCAGTTCATGGCCGGCTCCGGCATCACGGCATCCAGCGATCCCGAAAAAGAATATGAAGAATGCATGTTAAAGGCCAGTGCGATCAGGAAAACGCTGGTGAAAGAGGTATAGAGGCGTAAAGGCTTAAAGGTATAGAGGCATAGAATTTCAATTCTATGCCTCTATACCTTTAAGCCTTTACGCCTCTTTCTTAGGTTACTTTCTGCCTTTCTCGGGGATCTTTACTTCTTTCGGGTAATTGGCAGCTGTTTCTGATTCGCCGCTGAGCATCATCTGGACCGATGCATCCAGGATCTCCATTTTCTTTTCGTTGAAGATCTTCATCTTATCTTCCGGCAAACGCATACCATAGGAATCGGAAGATACTTTGCTGTCGAATCCCGGATTCAGTTGGTTGAATAGTACCGGATCCATTTGAATGGTTTTGGCGATCACAGAGGAACTGAATTTTCCGGTTACGGTCTGTAACATGGTATTCTCCAGCACTTCCTTGGAAGGCGGCAGCATACCCAGCCTGATCTTGTCATTGGCGCCGGTGGTGGTGACACCCCCTTGCCCTTCCATAATATAATGGGTAGCAATGAATTTCTTTACGTGCATACGGGATTCTGCCGGCAAGTGATACTGGAGGTCCCAGAAAT
>JAHEFC010000453.1 GCA_024640385.1 Sphingobacteriales bacterium | reverse complement strand
TCGATGATAACTTTTCCCCTGGTATCCCCAAGTTCCGGGATCAGCGCCGGTACTGCTTCCGGTGGTGTGGTGATCACGATCACCCCGGCTTGGGCAGCTGCTTCTGCTATGGATCTGATAGCTGCTCCGGGTATAAGTTCAAGTGCTTTCTTTGTTTTAGGCGAAGATGGATCACGGACGCCGAATATAACTTCATGACCGGCCCTGGACCAGCCTTTACCTAGCGCTGATCCAACATTACCTGATCCTATGATGGCTATTTTCATAAACCTTTTTTATTGTTCAAATTAATAAACTAAACCTTTTTCCCATTTAGTATCATAAGATCAGAATTCGTGGCGCAGGAAAATACCTGCGTTGGTTGTTATCAGAAAATCCTCCCTTCCTGATTCAGAGAGGTCTAACCCTGAACCGAATTGCCAGTAGCCCATTTTAAGACCCAGCCTGATCCGCTGGATAAATGAATGGTTTTTCCCTGCTACCGTGGCAAGGGAGTTGACCGTTTCAGCCTGCAGGAAAAGGTCAAATTTGGGCGAGAGCCTGGGCGTGCATCTTCCCAGAATGAAAAGATCAAGGGATGGGTCCGCCCGGAGCTCTGAAACGATCCAACTGAACAGTGTCAGTCTTTTTTTTGCATACGCGTATTGGATCCCGGCTTTGGCCAACACGGTGCGGTTGAACACCTGTGCCACCATTACCGGGGCAACTCCTTTTAGCTTTGGGGCATTATAAGATATGGCCCCTGTGATGCCAAAGGATGGAAGGTATTCTTTAGAAGTCATCCGGTAGTCCATAACTGCCCTATTGCGGTTGAAGAACAGGAACCTTGAGTTTTCCCCTGATCTTTTCCTGGCATATTTGAAGAACATCATATCGAAACTCGTCTTTTCATGGCCGGTGAATATCTCCACTGGGATCTGTGCAAATATTTCATTGGCGAGTAAAAGCAGTGTTATTGTGAATAATATCTTCAAGCTGTTTTTCCGTTTAGGATGGAAAGGGTTACCTGGATAATAATTCAACAACCATTTCAGCCGCGGCGGCTCCGGAATTCTGTTGTTGCCCGGTGACGAGGTTACCATCGGTGATCGCATAAGAAGAGAAAGGTGCAGCCACCTTAAAGCTCGTATCTGGGAGCTTCCGGGCTTCATCCTCGATCCTGTAAGGCTGTATCTTCATACCCACTGCCTGGTCAGCAAAATCTTCTTCGGCATTGGCAAAGCCGGTCCATGTTTTACCTTTCACCAACAGTTCCCCATCAGAGGTCCTGGCATCGAGCAGCAGGGTAGTGGAGTGGCATACAGCCGCTGCCGGTTTTCCGGATTCATAGAATGATACGAAAAGATCCTGGAGGGCCTTATTGCTTTTAAATGTGTACATCGGGCCCTGGCCACCGACAAGAAAAATGGCCGCATATTCACCGGGTGACACTTCCGTGAACTTCCTGGTATTGTCCAGCATGTCCAGGAACTCTTTTGTCTGCATATAGCCCAGGGTGATCACGTCATGGGCCGAATAACCACTGGGATCAGAAGGGTTGGAATAAGCATCCATCATCAGTTTGCCACCTTCTGTGGAAACAAGCTCCACACCATACCCCGCTTCCTGGAATACCCGCAACGGATGGGTAAGTTCTGCAGCCCAGAAACCGATGGGCCAGTTTGTCTGACTGGAAACTGAAGGGGAACTGGCTACCATGAGGATCTTTCCTTTGGAGGGAGCGCCATGAAAATGCACATAGCTGGATCTTTCTTTGACCTGGCTCATAAATATTATTTTTTCCTCAAATTTGGGTGTATATATTTGTTCAGGATATATACTTACCTAAACAGCAGATACACACTTTTTGGAAAGTGTGAGTAAAACCTGTCTTTTTATGCCTGATTTTCTATACAAGAACAAGCTGTACTACAACCCGGTGGAATTTGCGATGGACAGGATCGGTGGTACCTGGAAGATGCCAATTTTGTGGAGGCTGAAAGATAAAGTGATGCGGTACAGTGAGCTGAAGAAAGATATCCCCCATATCACCCATAAAATGCTTACCTCGCAGTTGAGAGAGCTGGAAGACGAAGGTTTTATTACCCGAAAGGTGTACCCTGTAGTCCCGCCCAAGGTGGAATATTCAATCACCAGGAGGGGAAAGCGCGCGATCATTGTGATAGAAGCGATACGCAACTACGGCCTCGAGCTGATGAAAGAATTCAAAATCAAAAAATAGCCTATAGGGTCAGGAACATATCTCTTTCAGCGATCTGCAGAATATGTCCATCTCTTCAAGCGTTCCCATACTCACCCTGCACCATTTGCCGCCGAAATGATTGCGGTATTGTACCATGATGTTTTTCTTTTTCATGGCTTCTTCGTAATTACATTTTATGGGGTCGATGTTGAACATCAGGAACGAAGTATAGGATGGGATGTGATCGAGTTTCAGGTCATTCAGGGTGGCATATACTTTCTCCCGCGCCTCGGCTGTTTTTGCTGCACAGTATTTCACAAATTCCTGGTCGTCCAACGCAGCAGATGCTCCCGCCACAGACACCTGGCTGATCGAACCGTTGGGCCAGGCATTCAGTTCATTCAGCCTGGCAATGGCATCCGGATGTGCGACGGCGTATCCAACCCTTGATCCGGCAAGTGCGTAGATCTTGGAGAATGTTTTAGCGATGATGACATTTTTGTTTTTTATTGCCAGGGGGATAAGTGACGGGATGCCTGCAAATTCAGTATAGGCTTCGTCAACCAGCACCAGGCTAGTTTTACTGCAGTCTTCCACAAAGGCTTTAAGTTTTTCGTGTTCTATATAATTCCCCACTGGGTTATTCGGGTTGCATACATAAACCATTCTTGTTTCCGCGTTAACGGCGGCGCGCATTTTTTCCAGGTCCAGTTTTCTCTCTGCGTTTACAGGCACCCGCGTTATGCTGAGGCCAAATCCCGAAGCAATTTTTGTCCAGAAATTAAATGAAGGTTCTGCTGTAACAGCATTGCCTTTTTGTTTGGCTGCCAGGGTTGCCACCATACTCAGGACTTCTGTTGAGCCAGCCGTCATGGTGATATTTTCAGCAGAAACTTTATGATGGTCTGCCAGTTTCCTGATCAGGAGCTGTATCTCATCATCGGGATACCGGTTAGACCTGGATGCCGCCGCTGCAATCGCCTGCACAGTTTTTTTGGAGGGCCCGAAAGCGTTTTCATTGCTGTTCAGTAATATGATGCGGTTTGCATCTTCCCTGACCAGATGCGGTTCTGCGTAAAGGGATTCA
>JAHEFC010000151.1 GCA_024640385.1 Sphingobacteriales bacterium | reverse complement strand
TAGCCTCGTCGGCCCGCTCCTGGTTCACTCTTTTGGTGCCTTTTTCTTCTTCTTTGAACATCTGGGCCCCGCCCGCTCCACAGCAGAGGCCATTCGACCGGCATCTTTTCATTTCCACCAATTCAGCATCAAGGATCTCGAGCACTTCACGAGGGGCTTCATAGATCCCATTGGCACGGCCCAGGTAACAGGAATCATGATAAGTGATCCTTTGTCCTTTGAAACTTCCTCCTCCCTTGAGTTTGATGCGACCTTCATTGATCAGGCTTTGCAAAAAGCTGCTGTGGTGCATGACTTCATAATGGCCACCCAGTTCCGCATATTCGTTTTTAAGAATATTGAAGCAATGCGGGCATGTGGTGACGATCTTTTTGACGTTGTACTGATTCAAAAGGTGGATATTCTGATAAGCCATCATCTGGAACATGAATTCATTCCCCGCCCTGCGAACAGGATCTCCGGTACAGGATTCCTCTTTTCCCAGAATGGCGTAGCTGATGTCCAATTTGTTGAGTATGGTCGCGAAGGCCCGGGTGATCTTTTGAGCTCTCTGGTCGAAACTGCCTGCACAACCCACCCAGAACAGGATATCAGGTGTTTTTCCCTGAGCAATAAGGTCCGCCATGATCGGGATTTGCATATGGAGTCTTTGATTCAAATATAAAGAAGAAGGGCCACTTCAGTTCATTCCGGTTTTCAGTTTTCCTGTTGAACCTGGCAGGAACCGGGGGATTGTACATAAATGGAGAAGGGCATGGATGGTGGAGCTTCATTTCATAGAGAAAGAATTTGAGTATATATTGCGAATCCAAACGAAACAAACGCTTGTTAATAAAAAGTACTGACTGATGCAATTGCAACATGCCGTAAATAATGTATTTACCCAATTGTCTTTATCCCTGGATCAGTTAACCCCGGAACAATATATTCAGCCCTGTGCTAATCTTTCAGATTCAACTATTGGGCAGCATGTAAGGCATATCATTGAGATGTTCCAATGCCTTGAGAACGGGTACAACACCGGTGTGGTAAATTATGAGAATCGCAAACGGGACAGGGCTATCGAAACGGATAAGTACCTGGCTATTGACCTGCTTGGCACCATCAGCCGGGATTTGCAAAGAGATGACAGGAGCCTGGTGCTTGAGGGTGTATACGATGATGATTCCACTGAACTAATGCAGTTCAAAACGAATTATTACAGGGAAATAGTTTACAATCTGGAACATACCATACATCATATGGCGTTGATCAGGGTTGGCCTGAAGGAACTTAAAGACCTTGAACTGCCAGAAGGTTTTGGCCTGGCTTCTGCGACCATCAAGTATAAGAAGTCATGTGCACAGTAACCTTTATCCCTTCGGGTCAGGGTGCCTGCCTGGTATCCAACCGGGACGAAAAACATTACCGTTCCGATGCCATCCCCCCCAGGGCCTATCAATTTCCATCCGGGGACATCGTATTTCCGAAAGATGCCGATGCAGGTGGCACATGGATAGCAATGCATGCCAATGGAAATGCAATAGTATTTTTAAACGGAGGATTGTCTGCGCATACTCCCGCCCCTCCCTATCGTAAAAGCAGGGGTAATATTTTACTCGACCTCATCGATGCTGAACATGCATCCGATGAGTTCAAAGCTGTAATACTGGACAATATTGAACCTTTTACCGCCATTGTCTGGGACAATGAAAGACTGTTTGAGTGCATTTGGGATGGCCGGCAAAAACATTTTAATGAAAAAGATGGAAATCAACCACATATTTGGTCGTCAGTAACGCTTTACGATGAAACCATCAGAGGTAAAAGAAGGCAGTGGTTTGACCAGTGGCTGGAAAAGCATCCTGGGCCGGGGTTGCCTGAGATCCTCGAGTTTCACCAATTTACTGGTGAAGGAGATTCCCACAATGACCTGCTGATGAACCGGAATGGTTACGTATTCACTGTCAGTATCACGGGCCTGCAACTTTCCAGAACCAGGGGAGAGATGGTTTATCTTGATGTGAAAAATAAACGGAGATCATGTATTGAATTGAATTTCCGACAATCAGCAGGAGCAGATCAACGATGAGAAAACTCTTCCATCATCCTTTTTTTATCAGGCTATTCAACTGGGAGTACTGGCCATTTGAAGCGGTTTATGTATGGACCCTTCCTGCACTCGCATTCTTCTGGCTGAGGGCCCGTTCCTTTTTCTTTTTCACAGCTTCTAATCCCTGCATCAAAAACGGAGGCCTTATTGGAGAGTCAAAGAAAGATATCCATGAGATCCTTCCTAAAGACGCCTATCCCCGTACCCTGCATTTCCAGGTGGGGACTTCGGCACAAAAGGTGCTGGAAGGTGTTGAAGCAGGGAGATTTTCCCTGCCTTTGGTAGGGAAACCCGATATAGGTGGAAGGGGAAGAGGTGTAAAGATCCTCAGATCCCTGGAAGAAGTGATTGCCTATACAAAAAAAGCCACCCTGGATTTTCACTTGCAGGAGTATGTGGATTATCCCCTTGAAGTTGGCATATTTTATCATCGTTTTCCCAATGAAGAGCAGGGCAGGCTTACCGGGATAGTCAGCAAACAGTTTCTCACGGTCAGGGGTAATGGAAAAGACAGTCTCCATACCCTGATCAAAAAAGACAAGAGAAGCATCATGTACCTGTCCAGCCTTGAGACCATTCACCGTGAGCATCTTTCTTCTGTTCCTGCAAACGGGGAAGAAGTAGTGCTTTCCGAGATTGGGAATCACGCCAGGGGCTCTAAGTTCCTGGATAGATCGGCATGGATAGATCAGGAACTGACTGCAACAATTGATAAGCTGAGCAAACGGATCGAAGGGTTTTATTTCGGTCGTTTTGACATCAGGTATAACAGCCTGGAAGAGCTGAAAAGAGGAGAGAAGTTTTCGGTAATAGAACTCAATGGTGCCGGGGCTGAACCCACACATATGTATGATCCTGATCATTCGGTTTTTTTTGCTGTCAGGGAGATCATACGCCACTGGAATATTCTGGAGAAGATCAGCCGTATGAACCACAAAAGAGGTGTACCTTATCCATCATTCCGTGAGGGCGTGAAAATATTCACACAGGATAAGGAAGATTCCAGGAAGCTGCTGGAAATGAGTGAATAGTTCAATAAAAAAATCCTGCTTGCTACGCATATTTATGACCGGTATGTTCATCAGTTTCCTCGGCACTTTGCCCATGGGAACACTGAATATTTCAGCCATGGAGATATCTATAGCAGATGGTTTCAGGCCTGCGCTGTACTTCTCAGCCGGCGCGCTGCTGGTTGAGGTGGCTTATGTCAGGGTTACCCTGGTGGCCATGGGCTGGTTCAGGCAGCACAAAAAGCTGCTGATGGGGATGGAATGGTTTACCCTTGTGATCATATTGGCACTCGCTGTCTCGAGTTTTTATGCGGCGATGAATCCTTCTGTAAAGTCCAGTCCAATTCTTTCAAATACCATTCACCGTTTCTGGCTGGGAGCTGGCATGAGTGCTGTAAATCCATTGCAGATACCGTTCTGGTTCGGCTGGAGCACTGTACTGAGTAGCAGGAACGTGCTTGACAGGGATAAGAATCATTACATTCCTTATATAGCGGGAATAGGCATAGGCACCTTTATCGGACATTGCATATTCATATTTGGTGGTAAATTCCTGGTAGATTCAATGAATGCCAGGCAGGATGTTATTCAATGGACCATTGGCGGCATTTTCCTGGTCACTGCTGTTATACAATTGATCAGGATGGTAAAGCAAAAAGACGCGATCTCTGAAATGCAGTAAACTTACTATCTAACTACCTTACTATCTAACTCTCTATCCACTTGTCTCTGTCATCCGGAGAGAATTTCCAGGGAGCAAAATTATTTTCTGTATTACTGAACATGGCACTCCACTCTGCCGGCACATTGCTTTCTTCCATGGCCTGGTAACGCCGCAGCTGTACTATGATATCAAGCGGACTGATGGCTACAGGGCAGGCTTCCACACAGGCGTTGCAGGTGGTGCAGGCACGGATCTCTTCCTGGCTGATATAGTTGTGCAGCAATGATCTGCCATCATCTTTGAATTCTCCGTTTGTTCTGATATTCCTGCCCACTTCCTCCATTCTGTCCCGCGTGGCCATCATGATCTTTCGGGGCGAAAGTAGTTTGCCGGTGATATTGGCCGGGCACGATGCAGTACATCGTCCACATTCCGTGCAGCTGTAAGCATCAAGAAGATTTCTCCAGCTCAGGTCAAAAATATCTTTTGCACCAAAGCGTTTTGGAGGCTCTTCATTGACGGAAGGAGCGAGTTCAGGCTGCATGGCATACAAAACTTCCTTTTGTATTTCCGGCATATTCTGCATCTTACCCTGTGGCTGGAGCCGCGCATAGTATGCATTCGGGAAAGCAAACAGGATGTGCAGATGTTTTGAGTAGGGCAGGTAATTCAGAAAGGCAAATATTCCGATGATATGCATCCACCAGGCAGCTCTTTCAACTCCGATTAACGTACTGTCGCCCAGTCTTTCAAACAATGGATGAAGCAGTGAGGAAAATGCAAAATTACCAGTTGAATTATCAGCATAGGGATAAATACCTCTTACCTGCAAAATGGTGTCAGTGGCATTGAGGGTAAGAAACAGTGACATGAGAATGATCTCGGTGATCAGTATGATATTGGCGTCATTCCTTGGAAATCCGTCGAGTTCCGGAAGGTTCAGCCGCCTGACCTTTAATACATTTCTTCTTGCCAGGAAAATCAGGCAGACCAAGATCACGGCAACCGCCAGGAATTCAAAAGCGTTGATCAGCCAGGGATAGAAAGCATCAAGGGGCGATGCAAGTACGCGGTGAAAGCCGAACAAGCCGTCCACAAGGATCTCGATCACCTCGATGTTGATGATGATAAAGCCTGCATAGATCACAAAATGGAAAACAGCCACCAGGGGTTTGGCAAACATTTTTTTCTGACCGAATGCAAGAAGAATTACGTTCCTCCACCTTTCCGCTGAGTGACCGGTGAAGTCCTCCGGCCTTCCAAGGTTGATATTTCTTCTTAGTTCAGTGATCTTTCTGCTGAACAGCCAGATGGCCGCGGCAGTCAAAAGCAGAAAGATGATTTGCTGGATGAATTCCATAAGCAATGGTTACTATTTGCTAATTTACATGTAATATAAACCGAAAGCAATGCCCTCTATTGAAAAAAATTACATCCTCAATGCTGATGCTGCCAAAAAAAAGATGAGGAGGATGGCTTATGAAATACTGGAGAATAATACTGAAGCCGATCACATCCTGTTTGCCGGCATAGCTGATAATGGCCTGGTAGTGGCCCGTTCAATTGCTGCCATTGTTCATGAGATATCCGGCAAATCAACAGAAGTGATATCAGTTTCCCTGGACAAAAAGCATCCCTCAGTGGTTTCAATTGATCGCCCGGTGGACTTTTCCAACCAGGTGGTGATCATTGTAGACGATGTGACCAACAGCGGAAAAACCCTGACTTACGCGTTAAAACCTTTTTTAGAATCCTATCCCCGGAAAATACAAACACTGGTAATGGTTGAACGCAGTCATAAAAAATACCCGGTACACCCTGATTATGTCGGTCTTTCATTGTCAACATTCCTTCACGAACATATTTTTGTAGAAGTGACCGGCGACACTGTCGAAGGTGCTTATGTTGTCTGATCAAAAATAAAAGCCGTGGAATTTCCATTGGCCCTGGGTGTTATACTCCAGGGCAGGTGCCGGTATTTTGATCATGTTCAGGGCAGAGAATACCGAACGCAGGAAGGGGCTTTTGGTTCTGATCCGGGTGAGGTCGATATCGGCAGACAGGAAAAATCTCCGGTAACGGGGTATGCTTGAATAATCATAGACCTGCCCTGATTCATCTTCCCAAATATTCTCACGCCCTCCAAGCATCAGCCTCGCACTGTAACCTAATGACAGGTTCAGCCATTTGGGAATGCCGCTATCGGGGAAGAAATCCCTGAGATTCATATTCAGCCAATAGGTCTGACTGTTGTAGTCTTTCAGCACCCGTTCAATGCCCTGCGCCCCAAAAAGCTCATCAGCCCTCGGTTCAAGTTCCGGCGGGTATGCGTAGGGGTAATAACTGAATTTCACCTGGAACCTTTGTTGTTTCCAGATCAGGCCCTGGCTGACATAGAGCCCTGACCCTACCACATTGGCCGCCATATCATAGAGGCTGAATCCCCATTTCTCTGAAAATCCATCCTGGATCTCTATGATGCTCTGGAAAGCAAGCCCGCTGATGCCACCCAGCCAGATCGCTTTTTTTTCTGAAACGCCTGACCATTTCCATACATCACCGGATAAGCGGCTCAACTGGTAGCTTGTCCAGACGTGGCCGGCTTTGTCCATCTGCTGCCATTCTGCCCAGTCGTTAAAAAAGTGAAACTCCTGCTTTGGATAATCTGAATACCATGCCTGGTTGAGGGCTATAAAAGTGCCTGTCCAGATCGCTGCATGGCCAGCAGCAACGATCCAAACCCTGGTTTTATCCGGTGAAGAGGTATCGGCAACCTTATCCGAAGCCCGGGAAAGGTGTCCGCATAATAGAAAGAGGAGGGATATGATGATCGTACGCAACATGGCAAAAATACAATCCGGTGATCAGGATTTACAATTTGTAAAATTCAATATCTTCATCGTCTTAACCTATCATTTAAAATATTGACTTATGGATGCTGCTATTCAGCAACGCGTACAGGCCTGGTTGGACGGGAATTATGATGAAGAAACGAAATCAGAGATCAAAAAATTATCCGAAGAGAACCCCGGGGAGCTTGCAGATGCATTTTACCGGAACCTGGAATTCGGCACGGGCGGATTAAGAGGGATCATGGGCGTTGGCACCAACCGGATCAATAAATACACCATAGGCATGTGTACCCAGGGATATGCCAATTATCTCAAAGCGTCTTTTCCGAACGAAACGGTCAAAGTGGCCATTGCGCACGACAGCCGCAATAACAGCAGGCAGTTTGCAGAGATCACGGCCAATGTGATGGCAGCCAACGGGATCAGGGTATTCCTGTTTGAAAGCCTTCGTCCCACGCCGGAATTGTCTTTCACCATAAGACATAAACACTGCCATGGCGGTGTGGTATGTACGGCTTCTCATAATCCGAAAGAATACAATGGATATAAAGCCTATTGGAGTGATGGCGGACAGCTGGTGCCTCCGCACGACAAGAATGTGATCAGGGAAGTAGACAAGATCACGGCGGTGGAGGATGTTAAATGGAGTGGAGGAGAAGAGAATATCACCATCATTGGTGAAGAGATGGATGAAGCGTATTATGAAATGGTCAAAGGATTGAGCGTTTATCCGGAAGTGATTGCCAGGCAGAATAACCTTAAAATCGTATACACCCCTATACATGGCACAGGTATTAAACTGGTTCCAGAAATACTCAGGCGTTTTGGATTTACGAATGTGCATATAGTGCAGGAACAGATCGAGCCCAATGGGAATTTCCCAACGGTGGTTTATCCAAATCCTGAGGAAAGCGAAGCCATGAGCATAGGGCTGAAAAAAGCCAAAGAACTGGATGCGGACATACTACTTGGTACAGACCCTGATGCAGACCGTGTGGGAATCGGGGTCAAGGATCATAAGGGCGAGTGGGTGCTGGTCAATGGAAACCAGACAGCAGTGCTTGCTTTCAATTACCTGATCGAAGCCAGGAAAGCAAAGGGGCTTGCCAAGCCCAATGATATGGTGGTGAAAACCATTGTTACTACGGATATGATCGATGTTTTTGCTGAAAAGAACGGCGTGACATGTTATAACGTGCTGACCGGGTTCAAATGGATTGCAGAACTGATCAAGGAAAAAGAAGGCAGCGAACATTATGTGATCGGAGGTGAGGAATCCTATGGCCTGATGATCGGTGACAGGCTAAGGGATAAAGATGCGGTGAGCGCGGTAGCCATACTTTGTGAAATGGCGGCATATGAAAAAGACAAGGGTCGCAGTTTATATGAGAAGCTGATCGACCTGTACCTGGAATACGGCTTCTACAAGGAACACCTGATCTCCATTACAAAAAAGGGAATGGACGGCCAGCAACAGATCGCTGCCATGATGGAAAGATTCAGAACTGCGCCTCCTTTTGCACTTGGCGGATCAGATGTGGTGCAACTGCTTGACTACGAAAAGCAGGAAGGAAAGAATCTGAAGACCGGGGAACAGTGGAAGATCTCACTGCCTAAAAGCAATGTACTCCAGTTTCTGCTGGCCGATGGCAGCAAGATCAGTGCGCGGCCTTCCGGTACGGAGCCCAAGATCAAATTCTATTTCAGTGTGAATGCGAAGCTGAATTCGAAAGAAGAATATGAACAAGTTCAGGCCGAACTTGACGGCAGGATCAAGAGGATAATTTCAGATTTGAATCCGTAAGGAAAAAAATGTAGGAATTGCTATAAATGAATGTGGTGAATAAAATTGATCATTCACCACATTCATTTCCCACATTGTTCACATTCATCACATACACCACATTGAAAATTCCGGTATCTATACCGGAATTTTCAGTACTTGCCCTGGAAATATCTTGTCTGGGTCCTTGATGGTGTCTTTATTGGCCTCAAAAATATCTTTCCAGGTGATACCACTGTATTTACCGGCTATCTTGGAAAGATTATCTCCTGGCTTGACCTCGTAGGTCTGTACGGCAGATTGGTCAACTGTAACGTTCAGTACCAGGTCTCCCGATCTCATTTCCGGGTCTATGCTTTCATAGATCTTCCAGAGTTCATCTTTTGACTTGCTTGAAGGCGCTGTGCAGGTGACATAAAGCACACCATCCTGTTCAACTACAGTGAGATTGGTAATTCCATTACCATTTGCGTACTGTACGAGTTGCGCGTATTTATCTTGTAATGCCATGTTAGTTTTTTTATTTGGTTACAACCATCTGGTTCACCACTTTCTTAGGTTTTATTTCATTTGCAGCCTGCATCACTTTCTGCAGATCAGCTTTTTTCACATTGCCTGTCAGCGTGACTTCACCATTGCTGACAGCCGCTGTGATC
>JAHEFC010000452.1 GCA_024640385.1 Sphingobacteriales bacterium | reverse complement strand
GGGTATCTTTTCCAGGTGAAAGACAGGTTATTCGACAGCAGGCCTTTCTTCTATAATACATTCAGTAACCAGATCAAATTATTACCTCCTGATCAGATCTTTGCACCTGAAAACTTAGGTGTTGGTAACGATAAAGTACAGTTTGGTGAATTGAACAGCATTGCATTCAGGTATATGGCCAATACCATACTGAATGCCGGTTACCTCCAATTTGATAATGAATTGGGAAAATATGTCAGACTCGTCTGGGGAGCCAGGTTAGAAGATTTTGACCAGGTGGTTGGAAGTACAAAAGAATCAGATCCCCGCCATGTTCATACCAGAGTGACTGATGTTCTTCCCGGTTTCAATCTCACCGTTAAGGCAAATAACAAAACCAATATCAGGTTAAGTGGAAGCCAAACCGTTGTAAGGCCCGAATTCAGGGAACTCAGTCCGTTTGCTTTTTATGATTTTGAATTGAACGCGCAGGTACAGGGTAACAAGGCTGCGAGAAGAACAAAAGTGACCAATTTCGATCTCAGGTATGAATTTTATCCAGCTGCAGGTGAGTTATTAACGGTTGGTGTTTTCTACAAGTTTTTCAAAGATCCCATCGAATACTATTTCAACAGAACCGGTCCTGCCACAACCACTTTCAATATCCAGAACTCAGAATCTGCAAAAGCTTATGGTGCAGAATTTGAATTCAGGAAGAAGCTGGAGTTCATTGGTCTGAAGAATTTCACTTTAACCGGAAACCTGAGTTACATATACAGCCGGGTTCAGGATACGATCGCACTGAGCAGGCCTCTCCAGGGTCAGAGCCCATACCTGGTGAACTTCGGTATTCTCTACGATAATAAAGGCTGGGCCGCTACTTTATTATTCAATCAGATCGGCAGGAGAATATTATTTGTAGGCAATGTTGATATCCCTGAGATCTGGGAGAACCCAAGGCCCCTGCTGGATTTTCAGCTTTCAAAAAAGGTCATGAAAGACAAGGGCGAACTCAGACTTAACGTAAGCGATATCATTAATAAGAGGGCATATTTCTATCACGACCTTAATCATGACAATAAATATTCAAAAACTGGTAAAGTTCCCGATGCCCTTGCCATCGACAGATTGTATGGGACTAACGTAAGTGTATCGTTCGCCTATAATATCAAATAAGAAATAACAATAACAACAAAAGCTTTATGAAAAAGTCCTTATTGATCGGATTGACCCTGATAGCTGCGGTGTTCTCCAACTGCCGTAAGATAGAAGTGGATGGCAGTACGCAGAATGTTGCCGCTCCTACTCCTGATAATACGGTTCTCTCCGGAGAGATCGGTTCAGACAGAACTTTGAAAGCAGGCAATACCTATATATTGAAGGGAATAGTTTATGTGACAAATGGCGCTAAACTTACTATTGAAGCGGGAGCAAAAGTGCTTGGAGAGAAATCATCAAGGGGAACCCTGGTGATCACCAGGGGCTGCCAGATTCTTGCTACAGGTACAGCAGACAAGCCAATCGTTTTTACCAGTGATGCAACTAATCCTTCACGAGGTGACTGGGGGGGCGTCGTACTTTGTGGAAGAGCTACTACCAACGCCAGTTTCAACGGCCAGGCCGGATTGGGAGAGGTTGAAGGTGGAGTCAATAATGGAAATGGCTGGGGTCTTTATGGAGGTACTGATGATAATGATAATAGCGGAACACTTAAATATGTGAGGATCGAATATGCAGGTTATGCCTTCCTGCCTGATAAGGAATTGAACGGACTTTCATTTTATGCTGTTGGTAAAGGCACAACGATCGATTATGTGCAGGTGAGTTTTGCCAATGACGACAGTTTCGAATGGTTCGGTGGAGCAGTAAATTGCAAACACCTGATCGCTTATAAAGGTCTTGATGACGATTTTGACACGGATAACGGATTTAAAGGTAATGTTCAATTCGCTATCGGTTTCCGAGACAGTTCCATTGCTGATATCAGTGGCAGTAATGGTTTTGAGTCCGACAATGATGCTGGTGGAAGTGCGCTTAGTCCCCAGACTGGTGCTACATTCAGTAACGTAACACTTGTTGGCCCCAGGGCGACGCTTACCAATATAGGTAATTCGAATTACAGGAGAGGGTTGCATATCCGCAGGAACTCAGCACTCAGTGTGTTTAATTCGATCGTGATGGGATGGCCAACAGGCTACCTGCTCGATGGAAGTACTGGAAGACCTACTGACCTTAATATTTCCAGTGGTACTTCATTTGTTACCGGAACAATATTCTCCGGGAATAATGCACAGTTCTCATATTCGGCTTCTGCAACTTCCCCTACAGGCTGGAAAACTGATTCGGTAACTGCGTATATCAATCGGGCAAATGGTGCCAACCTTGTACAGACGAATGCTTCAGATGTGAAGCTTGGTAATCCGTTTGTTTATGATGCTGGCGTTGACTTTAATCCGACCGTGGGTTCACCGGCTCTTACAGGCGCCGATTTCACAAACCCTAAAGTTAATAACGCTGTATTCTCGGTAACAACCTACAGAGGAGCAGCTGGTGCGGGCGATACCTGGTGGAAGAACTGGACACGCTTCGGTAATTAATTCTGTTCATAGTCCTTAAGCAAAGAGTAGTATCAACCACCCCATTCCTGGGGTGGTTTTCTTTATTATTTTAACGACATGTAAGTATTAAATTTATCTTCAAATGGATCTATCATCGGGGTTTTCTTAAGGTTTTCTTTATTATGAAAGCAATTATTGCGGCAATTATCTTCATCCTCCCATCATACCTCCATGCTCAAAAAAAGGTCAGTATCATGGAGGTGCCTGGTAAGCAATTGTACACGGAGATCCGGGATAACAATTCAGCGGTATTGCCCAGTGGCCGTTTGGTCAGCCCGGCGGGAAAACTGGTAAGGATCACGCACGATCCCTTCGGGATGGCCGTTTCTCCAGACGGCTCCAAGATCGTAACACTCCATAACGGTGTGTTTTCTGTGATCGATGCAAACAGTCTTTCAGTTGTACGCGTGCCTTCCTACGACAATAAAATTCCCTCTCCCTTAAGCAATGGGTCATTCCTTGGCGTGGCCATTGCCAAAGATAACCGGACCGTTTACCTGAGTGGGGGAGATAATGGCGCGGTGATTGTCTACGATATTCAGACCATGACCCGGCTGGATTCCATTTCGCTGAACGGTAAGATCGGTAACGATGATTACGATGACAGTTTCACTGCTGATCTGCTTTTATTGGAAGATGGAAGGCTGTTGGTGCTGGACAGGGGGAATTTCAGGATGGTG
>JAHEFC010000150.1 GCA_024640385.1 Sphingobacteriales bacterium | reverse complement strand
GTAGGCTTTAGTGGCATTATATGCCGGTGCCTGGCGGATCCCTCTTAATCCGGCAATCGAACTGATGGCAGCCAACTGACCCCATCCCTGTTTCCGGAAATAATTATATGCCCAATCCGCCATAGCCGTGAAGGCCGACACATTAAGGTCGATGGTCTTCTTCTCAATACTGAAATCGAGATCCTCGTTGAGATGTCCTCCCCCGGCACTGATGACAAAAAGGTCAAGTCCACCCAGTTCTTCAACGATCTTCCCCAGCCTGGAGGGTAATTGATCAAATTCCGTAACATCAAACCCTGAAATAATAATGTTTTCCGGATGAAGCTTTTTGATCTCTTGAAGCAGTTCTGTCCTTCTACCGGTAATGGCTACATGAAATCCATTGTTTGCAAGTATTTCAGCCAGGCCTTTGCCAAGGCCTGAACTGGCACCAGCCACGATCGCTTTCTTCATTTATTTTTCAAATCTGATCATGAATTCTGAGATATACTCACTGGTGTCCCTGCCGTTGACTTTGTACATGTCCTTGAAGAATAGGCGGGCTTCCTGTCCCAGTTTCAGGCAGGTATGCTTATTCTCGATATCTTCTTTTTTATCCGTTGGCTGAAGGGAAGGGTACCAGACCACATGTCCCGGGCCACGATCCAGTAATAGTTTTGGTTTGCTCCATTGCTGTGAATTGTTGCCAGCGCCCAGGTCTTTATTCTTATTGAATGAAATATACATGCTGCTTCCTTTCCAGGATGTGCCTTCCACCTTGCCCATCAGCATCACCCAGCAGTTGAGATAGGTGTTCCAGCTCACGGATGGACCCCAATGAAAGCCCCCGGTAGGTGAAGATGCAGGTCCGCCACCATCTATCTCAGGTATCTGCAGGGAAGAAACCGGGGCTCCTATTCCATTCCAGGCTGCATTAAATCCTTTGCCGTCCCATCTTCTGGCCTTGCCTTCCGGGTTGTCCAGGTCTTTTAATGCAAGCCTGGCTACACTGATACACTGGCCACTCCACTCTTTTTTATTGTCATAAGTTGCTGAATCGTACACGCCGGGGTACCCGTATTCTCCGTAAAAAAGATAGAGATGATCTCCACTGGCAACAGCTGACGGATCTCCAACGCCGCCGGCAAAGGTTTCAGAAGTATTATGCGGTTTTAATATCATTCTTGGCTGGAGATCTTCAATGAATAATCCTTTGTTATCCCAGCTATGTCCGCCATCAACAGATTTCATTATACCGATCCTGCAGACTGCTGCAGGTGATGTTGGTCCGGTAAGTCCCTGCGGCCAGCGATGATCTATATATCCCTGTCCTGTTGACGAGTCGTAGGGAAGAGTAGATGGGTAGTTCTCATTGTGATAAACTGCATTAAGCGTTTTACCACTGGCATCATTTGGATCCTGGTATACTGTTTCGAACCAGACAGCGCCATGAAGACCGGGCGTTCCCGGAGGAACGTTTTTGGGCATAATGGGATCGGTGAAGTCTTTATAATCGCGCTTGAATGCTTCAATGGCATTGCGGCCGTCACCAAATTCCAGTTCCTCAGCGTTTCCCCAGAGTGGATCTTCTCCGTACTTACCAGGGAATATCCTGAAAGTATCGCCGATCCATGCTTCGGCCATATTGCAGTCAACAAAGGACTTGAAATGAAACTTTTCTACAGGTTTTAAAGTAAATGTGGGTGTGCTGTCTTCGTTACTGTTATTACAGGCGTAGATGAAAATAAATATTAATGCAGCCAGGATGAAACGCATGATAAAAGAGTTGGATAGTTAATTTAAGAAAGATTGGCCAATATCACTGCAATATGTATCCTTCGCCTGCCTGTAAAATCTTAAAGTTAAGGTGTTGTGCTTCTGCTTTGCGACCGAATTCTGCAGGATCAGCAGTATTAAAGCTGAACATATCGTAATGGCAGGGAATGGTTAGTTTAGCACCAATTTCTTTCCCAAGTTGAATGGCTTCATCTATGGAAAGATTTCCGGCCACTCCTCTTGCAGGATCATTCCCGTTGATAGGGAGTATAGCCAGGTCCAGATCGAAAGGTTTGAGCAGGTCCGCCATCCCTGGATAGAGCAGTGTATCCCCACTATGGTAGATCTTCCTGTCGCCGATCCCGATCACATACCCCATGTATTTACAGTTCCCATTTTCATCCCTGTCTAGTTCGTTATGCGCAGAAGGAATTCCGTGAAAACTGACTCCCTTGATCACGATTGTCTGTCCGTCGTTCATCCCTATTGGAAATTCAAGGGGCATGTTGATCCTGTCTGTTACAAACTTCCTGTTGGCTTCAGGTATGATCATGGTAATACCTGGATTGGCTTTGATCAGGGGGATCAAAGTGTCGCCATCCAGGTGGTCGGTGTGGTTATGACTACTGCTGACAATGTCTATGAAATTCAGCATGGCCGGATCAATCACCAGTTCGCTCATCCTGGTATGGGACTTATTGGTATGCTCATATTTCCGGGTTAGCGAATCTGACAGATAGGGATCCACCAGTACATGAATGTTATTGCAGCTGATCAGGTAACCACTCTGGCCCAGCCACCACAATTTCACCAGTCCCTCCCTGTGCGATTTGATATCGTTCAGTAAGGTTTCATTTTTCTGCAGTGCCCTGATGAGACTCATGCCATAAAGCTAATGGATTCATTACATTTGGCCCCTAACACAATCATATGAGTCGCTTATTTTTTTCATTGATCATAGTTCTGTTGATCTCTTCCTGTGGAGAGGAAAAAAAGCCGGTTTCCTTCGTAAAAGTTGAAAAAAACCAGTTCATCCGAAACGGGAAACCTTACACTTTCATGGGCACCAATTTCTGGTATGGCCTTAACCTGGGCTCGCCGGGTGAAGGCGGGAACAGGGAAAGGCTGATCCGTGAACTCGACAGGCTTGCTTCCATGGGAGTGAAAAACCTGAGGGTAATGGCGGGATCTGAAGGCCCGGATACGGAAGGATATCGCATGCTGCCCTCCATGCAGCAGGCTCCTGGCAAATACAATGAGGATGTATTGGAAGGGCTTGATTATCTGCTGGCCGAAATGGGCAAGCGGGATATGGTGGCTGTGATGTGTTTGAATAATTTCTGGAACTGGAGCGGGGGAGTGGGTCAGTATCTCGTATGGGCCGGTGCTGCGGATACCATCCCGAATCCATCTGCTCCTGGTGGCGACTGGCAACTGTACCAGAATTTTGCGGCGAGTTTTTACAGCAATGAAAAAGCCACCAAACTGTTCGACGATCATATACGTTTCATTGTGAACAGGAAGAATAAAATTACGGGTACGCTTTACCGTGAAGATCCTGTGATCATGAGCTGGGAACTGATGAATGAGCCAAGGGGGTCTAATAACATACCCGGCATGCAGAAATGGATCGATAAGACAACCACGTTCATCAGGCAGTTGGATCCCAACCACCTGATCACTACGGGCAGCGAAGGAAATACATCGGGTACGGGTGCAGGTACCGATGTGTTCAACGACCATAACTATAAGAATGTGGATTATGCCACTGTGCACCTATGGGTACAGAACTGGGATTTTTATAATCCATACAAGGCTGACTCCACTTATGGTCCTTCAGTGGATTTTGCCCGATCCTATATCAAGGGACAATTGGAAAAAGCAAAACCACTTGGCAAGCCGGTTGTACTGGAGGAGTACGGTATATCACGTGATACCAACAATCATGCAGCCGGGACGCCTGTGACCATCAGGGATAAATATTATACCGTGATATTTGATATTGTGAACGATGAGATCAAATCAGGCAACTCGGCCATGGCAGGTGTGAATTTCTGGGCCTGGGGCGGTGAGGGCCGTCCAAGGGTTCCGAAGGGAATGTGGAAGAAAGGAGATGAATTCGTTGGTGATCCACCGCATGAAGCGCAGGGCTGGTATTCTGTTTTTGACACAGACAGCAGCACGATAGCAATAATTAAGAAATATGCGGGACTGATCAATAAGTGACAGCAAACCTTTTATAACAGATTATAGTTTGTAGGTTCCAGGTTACAGGTTCCAGGTTGCAGTATATTTAGATGTTCTGCCACCTGCCACCTGCAACCTGCTATAAAATGCTCCTGGCTCCGGCAACCATATTCTCCAGTTTCTTTCTCGACGCCCATCTTGCGGTTTGCGAGAGGCCACAGTCCGGTGCTACGGAGAGCTTTTCCTTAGGCACATATTTTAGGCAACGGTTGATGCGTTCTTTCACATCCTCCACTGATTCGATGTAATAATTCTTTACATCGATGATGCCTACGGCCACATTCATTTTTTCTGCGAAAGGCGCAAGCAGTTCAAGCTCTGCAAATTCCCTGTTGGCCATTTCGATATGGATCTCATCTACGCTCATATCCAGGAAGTCGGGTAGCATGGGCTTAAGGCTTCTATACCCCACTGGCCTTCCTTTGAAGTTGCCAAAACACAGGTGCGTGGAGAGCCTGCATTTTCCCACAACAGGTGCAACAGTTCGGTTGAAAATGTCCACAAAACGTTTTGTGTCTTCCTTATATGCATAACAACTCATCGATGGCTCATCAACTGTGATCTCCGTGCATCCTGCAGCAACAAGGTCTTCCAGTTCTTTTCTGACCAGGGGCATCAGCGCTTCAGTAATTTCGAAACGGTCTTTGTAAGTTTCGTTGGGAAGAAGTCTGCCGCTTAATGTGTATGGGCCCGGCACACTGGTTTTAAGTACCGGCCCTGCAGGAGCCAGTCTTTTTAACCGCTGGTATTCTGCCACTGCGCCCAGGCCTTTTGGGGCAGTGAGTTTGTCTACGATACTGTGTTTCCCTCTCTGGTCATGTGCGGCAGGTCCCCATTTACGGGTTTCATCGTGATTGGGTTGTATGCCTTTTATGAATCCGTAAAAAGAAAGGTTGAAGTCGAGGCGTGTCTGTTCCCCATCGGTGATCACATCAAGTCCAGCAGTGACCTGGTCGTGTATGGCGGCGATCACAGCGTCATTGATCATTTCTTCTATATCTGCAGGACCGAACCTGTCGAGATTCTGGCTAGCGAATTCCAGCCATCCGGGAAAAGGGTAAGAGCCTACAACGGTTGTTCTGATGGGCATAATGTAGTTAGTTGGGTGTTTATTAAAGATAGAACTCAGGCAGGAATCTCAACAATAAAACTCGAGCCTTCGCCTTCTTTGGTTTCCACCCACATTTTGCCGCCATGGCCCTTGGTGATGATATCATAGCTAATGGAAAGTCCCAGGCCTGTACCTTCGCCTGTAGGTTTGGTGGTGAAGAATGGTTGAAAGATCTTGTCTTTAATTTGTTCGTTAATGCCATTTCCATTGTCGTTGACTTCGATCCTAACGGCGTCCTTGACCCTGCTGGTTTTTACGATCACGAAAGGTTTGTAGTCGCTTCCGGCAGTTTTTGTTTTTTCATTCACAGCATAGAACGCATTATTGACCAGGTTCAGTAAAACCCGGCCAAAATCCTGCTGCAGCAGATCAACGGTGATGATGGATGGATCCAGTTGAATATCGAAATCTGAATTGAATGATTTATCCCTTGCCCTGAGGCCATGATAACTGAGTTTGGTGTATTCATCTACAAGTGCATTCAGGTTCACAGGCTCTTTCTGTGCGATGCCTTTACGGGAATGCATGAGCATGTTTTTTACAATGCTATCAGCACGTTTCCCGTGAAACCGGATCTTCTCCTGGTTGCCGGCAAGATCGTCAAGCAGGGCATTCAGGCTTTCACGTTTATCTTCTGGGATCAGTTTTTCTATTTCAGCTTTGATCTCGCCTGTGATCTCGTTATTGACCTCAGCAAAATTATTAACGAAATTCAGCGGGTTCTGTATCTCATGAGCGATACCGGCCGTCATCTCTCCAAGCGAGGCCATTTTTTCTGACTGGATCAGCTGGGCCTGTGTGGCTTTGAGGTTTTCAATCGACTGTTTCAATTCAGCGGTACGTTCGGTTACCTGGTTCTCCAGGTCGATCTTTTGTTTTTCGATCAGGCGGAGTTTTTCCTGTTCCTGCTCCAGCAGGATCTGTTCTTTTTCTTTCTCCTGTTCACTGATCTTTTGTCGTTGTTCGGTGAACCGCCTGAACAGCAGTCTGCTGAATGAGATGATCATCCAGATATAGGACAGGTCCATCAAAGTTGAAAGCGAGCCCGCTATCCAGTTGAGAATTTTGTTATTCTGGAAAATTGACTGGTCCCGGCTGAAAACTACCCACAAAATGAAAACTAAAAGGACAGGAAAAACAAGGAGAAATGGCAGTACTGCATAAAGAAGAAATTTCTTCTCTGTGGCCTGCCGGTTTTTCAACATGAAAAAAGTTGCGATCAGGAAGGTCACAAAAAGGGCCAGGAAAGTGAATAATATCCGGCTCTCAGAGTTAGTTGAAAAAATGACATCCGCCGCTCCAATGATCAGAAATAGAAATGAAAAACCGATAAGGAACTTATCCCATCTGGGGAGATGTTTTTTGGTATCCAGGTATTGGCGGATGAAGTGCAGGAAGAATGTAAAAGAAATAAGTCCTGCCAGCCCGTTGATCACAACGGTATCAGGGTAGTTCCTGAACAGTTCAGTATAGAAATGAGTGGATGTAAAAAACAGGAAGAACAGAAAGAATGCAAAATAAAGAAACACTTTTTCACGCACCAGGTAAAAGAAGACAAAATAGATCAACGCAGCAACGAGAAATATTCCACTGTAAAACGTTCTGGTCTGCTGTTCTTTGGTGACCATTTTCCGTTCATTGTCAGCCAGGTATTTACGCGCATGACGGTCAGGATTAACGATAGCGATTTTGAATCTCTGCGTAAAAGAAGAATTGATAAAACTAGCGTGGTAGAAAACCTGGATCGTTTCATCAATGTTCATGAATACAGGGGAGATATTTGAGCCCCAGAATTCTTTTTTCTTTTTCCAGGAGATCCCGTCGCCGGTGGTATAGACCTCTGTTTTATTGTCTGACCTGATCACATAAAAATCTGCCATATTGCTGTAAGCATCAAGTCCGGCTTCAATCGGGTTGCCGGTTTTATTCGAAAGGCGATAGTAAAACCAATATTCACCCTGCTTCAATCCTGGTTTGCTGTATGCTGATTTCCAGGGTTTCATTTTTCCTTCTTCAAAAGCGGCCATGACATCTGATAATGTCATTTTTCCTGTGCTGTCTTCCACGAATAGTACATGTTGGTCAGGCAAAAGCTCTTGCCGGACCGTATCGGACTTTATTTCATAAGCCGGAGGCTTGGATTGTCCAAATCCCCGAACTAGTGTAACTGTAAAAGCCAGGAAAATGAATAATCTGATCACCATAAAGTGAAAGTTATTGTATGGGTGATTGGTTTACGATTGCTAAGGGTCCTTTGCTCTAAAATGAATAAAGTTTTGAAAGCCGTCTCGCATGCTCATCGTAAGCGCTTTCAAAAAGTTCTATTGCTTTGTCAACACCCACGTTGCAGGCCGCAGTGAGTACTTTAGGGGGATTGCCCGCCTGGGTGAGCAGTTTTGCTACTTCAGCTTTGATACTGTTGACGATCAAAATACCCCCGATAGTTGAGCCGGGTGATACCGGCGTTTCAAGCCCCGGAATATTTACCATGGCATCGCCTGCAGGGGCCCCGGTATCCAGGATAAGATTGGCGAAATCTCCCAGCTTCCTGTTGTCACTGCGCTTACTCGCGCTGGCTATGGAATGATCCCTGGTGATCAGGGCCACAACCTTGATCCCGCGTTTCTGAAACTGCTCCGCCATCTCAACAGGAACAACGTTGGTACCACTGCTGGAGATCACCAGGGCAGTGTCTTTTTCCGACAGTACAAAATTCCTCAGGATCCTCTCTGCCAACCCACTTACGTTTTCCAGGAACATCGCCTGACGTTGTCCGTTAGGTCCCACTACATTATTGTGATAAGTGAGTGATAATTCAACTATTGGATTGAAACCCGGAAATGATCCATAACGCGGCCACATTTCTTCCACCATGATCCTGCTGTGCCCTGATCCGAATACATGCACCATACGTCCCGCCAATATGGTTTCAGCAAACCAGGAAGCGGCCAGGGACATGCTGGCTTCCTGCTGCCTGATTTTGTCAAGTATCATTTGTGCTCTGGTTAGATAAGTTTCTATCGGGGTCATAGTTTTTGTTTATCCTGTTGCATCAGGGCAAAGCCTGCAGCGCCAATAGCGCCGGCAAGGTCACCGAATGCTGCTTTTAATATTTTAGTTCTGTTACCACCGGCTCTCCATTCATACAAACCAATGAAGTCTTCCAGGGGTTTGAACAGGGAGTCTCCGGCTTCTGTGATACCTCCGCCAAGGATGACGGCCTCCGGCGATAATATATTGGTGATCGAGGCGATGCCCACCGCAAGTTGCTTGACGGAATTCAGCCAGATCATTCCTGCAAACGGGTCGCCTTCTTTGCAGGCATTGATCAGATCGTGCGTATACTTGTACCTGCCCATCGATCTTTTTTCAATGGTGCAATTCCCTATTGCATCTTCCAGGCTGCCAGGCATACCGGTAACATCCGGCTCACCCTCATGGTTAAGCGAAATATGCCCCATATGGCCTGCTTTCTGGAATGCGCCCTGGTAGATTTGTCCGTTGATCAGTATGGCTCCGCCAACACCAGTGCCAAGGGTGAGTAGCACTGCATGCTTTAAACCTTTTGCCACTCCGAATTTCGATTCAGCTGCCATTGCCGCAATGGCATCATTGGCCACCCATGCCGTTTGGCCGAACAGAATGGACCAGTTCAATCCTTCAAGTCCTGAAAGCCTTCCGGGCATGAAGGAAATGCAGGTGTTGTTTTCATCTGGTATGCCAGGAGCAGATACACCGATGAGGTGTTGGCCGGGAATGTTTTTTTTAAGTGAATCAACAGTTTGTAAAATTGTTTCTTTCCAATTGTCTTTTTCAATCAGGTGATACTGTTGTTCAAGTACAGCACCCGAAGCGTTGACTACGACACCTTTAATACGTGTACCTCCAAGGTCGATGCCAATGGCAGTTTGCATATCACTCATATTGTCCCTCCGTTACTGACCATCCGCCGTCAACAGCAATTGTTTGACCTGTGACCAGTTTTGCATGATCGGATAAAAGATAAACAACAGTGC
>JAHEFC010000149.1 GCA_024640385.1 Sphingobacteriales bacterium | reverse complement strand
TGCATGGACATGTGCTTGGTGGAACAAGCGCTCTGGAAGCGGTGATCACCACCCTGGCTGTTCAAAACGATATACTTCCTCCTACTGCCAATTACCAGGAATTTGACCCCGAATGCGACCTGGATATCGTGGCTAATGAATCCAGGCCCAAGAAGATCAACCACGCCTTATCTAACTCATTCGCTTTCGGAGGGTTAAATGCTGTAGTTGTATTTTCGAAATATAGAGACACAGAGTAGAACACAGAGACACAGAGTATCTCTCTGAGTCTCTGCGTCCCTCTCCGTGTCTCCGTGTCCCCTTCCGTGTCCCCCTCCGCGTCTCTTCCTCCAAATAGTTATCCACTTTCATTTTACCCAAATTGCTGTAACCGTGAGCGTTAGTAATTCGCATTGCCGAGAATACTGATTGCTGCTTGATTTTTTATCATTTTCATTTTATCTTGTCTCAGTCCAACCCCAACCGAGAAAAGATATATTTTCTAAACAAAACCAATCTCTATGAAACTGAGGATCATTTTTCCTTTGTTAGCGGCAAGCATTTTTCTTTTCTCGTTCTCCTCCATCCAGTCTAAACAACCAGGTAAGGGTGCCACAAGTACCACCATTGATCTCACCGGGGAATACAATCCCATGTGCGGTGAATCGATCATGGTAACCGGTAACCTGCACATCGTTGAGCAGGCCGTGACCAACAAAAACAAAACAAAGCTGATGCTGGTAGCTAACTACCAGGGTGTTTCTGGTGTTGGTACAGAGACCGGGAAACGTTACAACATCACATTCTCACAAAAAAATGTGCAGACTCTTGATGTTGGAGCAGGCAGGCAGACTGTGGCTGTTTCCTTTTCAGAAAACCTCATCGCTCCCGGACAGGGAGTGATCAATTTCTCTGTCAAAGGATATTATGTCATAGAAGCGAATGGAACTATTTCCGCGCAAGATTTCCAGATCGTTTTCTGCGAATAATGCGAAGAGAACTTCTCTCCTTTATCTTTGCGCCCTATGGGGCAAAAAAAACTGATCCGGTTCGCTGAGATAGCGGGATTCCGGAATGTTTTGCAATATCCGCAGGCCATAAAAGGGAAATGGCATGATCATTTCCTCAATAACCATCCGCTAACCCTTGAGCTGGCCTGCGGTAAAGGAGAATACACAGTAGGGCTCGCCGCTATGCACCCTGACCGGAATTTCATTGGCGTTGACCTGAAGGGAAACAGGATCTGGGTGGGAGCAAAAAAAGCACTGACCAGCCACCTCGATAATGTGGCCTTTCTCAGAACACATATCGACAAGATCACTGACTATTTTGAACCCGCTGAGGTTAGCGAGATCTGGATCACTTTTCCCGACCCGCAGCTCAGGGTGTCGCACGCAAAAAAAAGACTCACCCATCCTAAATACCTGAGACATTACCAGCAGATCCTGGTACCGGGCGGTAAGATCCATCTGAAAACCGATTCTCCCGATCTCTACCGGTTTACGCTTACCGTACTAAAAATGTTCAACTGCCCCATACATTCTGCCTGGGATGATGTTTATTCCCGACCCGAACGAATGCCTGAATTGAATATCAAAACCCATTACGAAGGCCTTGATATTGCCGGCAGCAACAGGATCCATTATATCTGTTTTTCCCTTCCCAATGAAATACTCCCCCCGAAAGACAAGGAACTGAAAGAATTATTAAAATCAGAACAGCCAGCGAACAACTAGGGACTTTGTGTTGTTCATACATGTTAATAATCATGAAAAAGCAGTTAAAAGAAGGCGTGGATTTCTATTACAATGAATTGGGGTATATGGTACTGACCTCCCGTTACCATCTTGAAAAAGGAAATTGCTGCGGAAATGGTTGTTTGAATTGTCCTTTTGACTACATTAATGTCCCTCAGCCCCGCCGGGCTGAATTGCTGAAAAAAAGGGACGATGAAAAAAGACTCATCAGCTGAAAAATCATTCTTTGAGGATGTGTATGAAGTGGTCAGGCTGATCCCGAAAGGAAGGGTCAGTACTTATGGCGCCATCGCCAGATACCTGGGCACAAGGCTTTCAGCCAGAATGGTAGGTTGGGCCATGAATGCCGCCCATACCGCCCATCCGAAAGTACCTGCACACCGCGTGGTTAACCGGAATGGAATGCTATCCGGCAGACATCATTTTGCTACGCCAACACTCATGGAAGAGTTACTTTTGAAGGAGAAGATCCTGGTAAAAAATGACAAGATCGTTGACTTCGCCATGAAACTCTGGGATCCTTCCAAAGAACTTATCTGACATGAAAAAAATACTGCTGGTCTTAACAACTGCTTTGATGATCATCACATCAAAGTCCCAGGATCTTTCCGGTGATTGGTATGGCGCACTGAAGGTCGGCGCAACTACCCTTCGCCTCAGTCTCAACTTCACAAAAACTGATACAGGATATGGCGGCAAGATGATCAGCATCGACCAGGGCAATTCCGTTCTTCCGATGGCCTGGGTGAAACTGGATCAAAACGCTGTCAGCTTTAAAACCACAGTGGCCAATGTTGAATACGCGGGTACCCTGAATGAGAAAAACATTGAAGGCACCTTCAAACAGAACGGGCAGTCGTTCCCTTTGAATTTCGGGCGGGAGAAAATTGAAAAAGCGGTGTTGAACAGGCCACAGGAACCCAAGCCCCCATTCCCCTATATATCAGAAGAAATAAGTTTCTTGAATGCGCGCGACAGCATCATGCTGTCGGGTACGCTGACCCTGCCCTTATCCGGGAGTAATTTCCCGGTTGTAGTACTGATCAGCGGCAGTGGCCCGCAAAACAGGAATGAAGAATTAATGGGGCATAAGCCATTCCTCGTTCTGGCAGACCATCTCACAAAAAACGGCATTGCCGTATTAAGATATGACGATCGCGGTGTTGCTAAATCAAAGGGCAATTTTGGGACAGCAACCTCTGCTGATTTTGCCACCGATGTGTCTGCAGCGGTTAAATACCTGAAAACACGCAATGAGATCGACGCCGGGAAGATCGGTTTAATTGGTCATTCTGAAGGCGGAATGATCGCCCCAATGGTAGCTGCAGATTCGAAAGAAATAGGCTTTATCGTTTTGCTTGCAGGCACTGGTGTACCGGGAAAAGATGTTCTTTTACTCCAACAGGAAATGATTGCCAAAGCAGCGGGAGGTTCCGAAGATGCAATACAATCAAATGCTGCATTGATGAAAGACCTGATGGCCATTCTCACCAGCGGCCAGGATGCAAATACAGTAAATGATAAATTTTCCCAAAGGCTGAAGCAAGCTTATCTCGAATTACCTGATTCAACAAAAAAACAAACTGGCTTCGAAGGGCAGTTCATGATGCAATATGCAAGATTGAATACAATCTGGATGAAATTTTTCCTCTCTTATGACCCTGCCACTGCATTGCAGAAACTGAAGATCCCGGTACTCGCACTGAACGGATCGAAAGATCTCCAGGTATCCCCGGGGCAGAACCTTCCCGCCATTGAAAAAGCTTTGAAGAACGCAGGTAATAAACAATTTATTATTAAAGAACTGCCCAATCTGAACCACCTGTTCCAGGAATGTAAAACCGGTGCACCCTCGGAATATGCTGAGATTGAACAAACCATGTCTCCTGTATTGCTGAATGAAGTCTCAGGTTGGATAAAATCGCTGCTGCGAATGTAGAGAATGTAAAGAATGAATCCATTCCCACATTCATTCACCCACATTCATCACATTTATCACAACTTGCTCCGACTATGTCGGGGTTCACCACATTACGCATAGTACGGACTGATCATCAGGTACACTGCCACCCCTGTCACACTTACATAAAACCATATAGGCCAGGTGATCTTCGCCAGTTTCCTGTGTGCAGGCCATTCAGCCACCAGACCCCGATAGGCGGTGAACAGTATGAATGGAAGGATCACTGCTGCCAGGAATATATGAGTGATCAATATGAAGAAATAAAAATACCTGATCGCACCCGTACCACCGAATACCGTATTGCCAGACAGCAGGTGATGCGCGATATAGGAAACCAGGAACAGAATGGACAACATCATCGATGTGATCATCAGCTTCTTATGTGACCGGTAGTTCCCCTTCTTCACCGCCCTCAACGCTGCCAGCAGCAGTACAGAAACCATTGAATTGATCACCGCATTCACCGTTGCAAAAACATGCACATTGAAACCCGGCTGAATATTGAGCTTTACATTCTTCAATATCACCACCGCCATGAATACCACAGCCGAGACCGTCAGTATAAGCAGCCTCGCCATTTTATCATTCTTCCTTATTGATGCATTAAGCAGTACACCCATATCATTGAATTATTTTCTGAACAGATTTCGTTTCTTCTTCTTGTCCCTTTCCAGCTGCAACAGCACCACGTCGTTCATCAGCCTGTCCAGGTGGGCACTGTCCAGCCCGCTGTACCATCCTCTCACTACCCTGTCTTTATCCAGCAGGAAGAACTTATCCGTATGGATAAAATTCGTATCAACGTCTGTGTCAGCGATATTGGCCTTGAACTCTTTCATCGCCAGATCGTAGATCACCCGTTTCTCTCCAGTGAGCATCCACCAGGTGTCGTGGTTGATATTATATTTATCACCATAGGCCTTCAGTTTTTCCGCACTGTCCCTGGCCGGATCCACTGTTATGGAAATGAACCTGAGTACAGTATCAGTTTTATTGAAGGCGTCCTGCATCTTCTTCATATTCCTGGTGAGCGATGGGCAGATCGATGGACAGGATGTAAAGAAGAAATCAACGATAAGGATCTTGTCTTTCAACTCCGGATCATTCAGCGTCACTGCCTTTCCGAACTGGTTCACCAGTTGCACGGGTTTCACTTTATGCCACACCGTATCAGCTGCGGTTTTCCCATCATTGGTAACATTAACTACCGTATCATAGAAATACCGCTTGGGCATTACAACAGCTGTTTTACTCAAACTGTTCACTATAAAATAAGAGACCAGGGGAAGCAGCACTGCTATTGAAATACCCAGGATTGTTCTTTTCTTCATACACTTTAAATAAAATGTCCCGGCTATACCGGGACATATATTTGAATCAATAAACTTCTTCTTTGCTTCAAACTATTCCACACCCGGCTTCTTCGCATCTTTGGGTACAACCTGTTGTTGTTCCTTATTGTAGGGCCTGTGGCCGGCATCGGTATTCCTCAGGTTCAGCCATGAGTTACCATCGATAAGGAAGGCTGCAATGAACCATGTGAACAACAACAATGGAACCACTATGGTCATGATAAGATTGCGTACTTCATCCCCGAGGTGCATGAAAACACCCACAATGTAAAATGCCTTGGCCAGAGAGAGGATCACGATAACTCCCTTGATGAACAGTACAAGGAAATGGCTGTAATCAGCACTTTTATGCAGGAAATAGATCGTGAAACCCAGCGCAAGTTCAATGAGTGTGATCACAGAGAGGATCACGGTTGTACGTATGATCCTTTTTACCTGCTCATCACCTGCGGGAGCATGATGGAAAGTAACTTCGGGTGAATGCGTATTTGACTGGTGCATGTATTGATAAGTTTTAAATCAGATCAGATAAGATAGAAACAAAGGAACACGAATACCCAAACCAGGTCCACAAAGTGCCAGTACAAACCGGCTTTCTCGATCATCTGGTAGTGGCCCTTACGGTCGAACACTCCATTCAGCGTCATGATCAGCATGATGATATTGATCACTACGCCTGACAATACGTGGAAACCGTGAAAACCTGTGATACCGAAGAAATAACCGCCGAATGCAACAGGACCTGTTTTTGTTACCTGGTGGCCCTCATGGATCATGCCTGGAATTTCTGCACCCCATGGATTGCGGCTCACTGTTGTTCCGATCTCCTGCACTTTACCATCGATCAGCACCATATGTTCCCCGGTGATCAGGTGTGTCCATTCCCAGGCCTGGCAGGCCAGGAACGCGATACCGCCAACAATGGTCCAGGCCATCCATTTGACCACCCCTTTCTTATCCATATGATGCCCTGCGTGTACGGCCAGCACCATGGTGACAGAACTGATGATCAGGATGAAGGTCATCAGGCTCACAAAAGCAAGCGGGAGATTCGCATGGCCGGCAAACGGAAAGGCATTGAACACGTGGTTAGGATCAGGCCAGTAGTTCTGGCTGAAACGAATAGTACCGTATGAGATCAGGAATGCCCCGAAAGTGAAAGCATCACTCATCAGGAAATACCACATCATCAGTTTTCCATACTCCACATTGAAAGGGCTTCGGCCCCCTGCCCACCATTTAATATCCGATGTTGCTGCTGTTGCCATGTTTTATTATTTCATGTTTTGGGTTCGCAAAATTATTGCTTTGGTTATTTCATCATGCTAAAAAACACAAACAGATATAACCATAAAAAATCCACAAAATGCCAGTAGGTTGAAGCCACTTCTATCGGTACTGCACTGTAATTCCTATTCTTCGAACTCCTGGCCCTTATATAAATAATGATCAATGCTATCACTCCTCCCAGCACATGCACACCATGTAGGGCCGCAATGGCAAGTAAAAAACTATATGATGCGTTGGACCCTGCTCCCACCAACCTGATCTCCTGCTGGCCATAACTGGCAAAACCGATGATCTGCAAGATCAGGAATGCCACACCCAGTATTGCAGTAATACCCAGCATCGACCTGTACCTGTACATATCCCTCTCTTTGAACGCCCTCTGCGCCAGATAGATGCTTCCACTGCTGACCAGGATCACCACGGTGGATACCCAGAAAATGGCCGGTATCTCGAGTAAAGCCCAGTTCGCCTGGCTGCGTTTTACAATGTACGCACTCGTCAACCCCGCAAACATCATCAGAATACTCCCTATAGCTACCCAAAGGGTGAATTTATGGGGATGTATTTTACTTCTTTGCTCCACTGCTACACTCATATGATTTACCAATTGGCTAATTAGCTAATTAGCTAATTCGTCAATTTATAGTTTGTCGCCTAATAACGCTAAAAGCACTACCGGCAGATATATATAAGAACTGAACATCACTCTTCTTGCTGCCTTCACATCCATTTCCCTGAACAACCTTACACACTGGAAGATCATGAACAGGTTGGCCAGGCCTACGATCACCACTGAGACCATTCCTGTCATATTCCACATATAGGGCAATACACCCAGGGGCACCAGGATGATCGAATACAGCAGTGCCTGTACAGCGGCGTATTTCGTTGGCCCTCCCTTATCCGGAAGGAGTTTGAAACCCGCTTTGCTGTAATCGTTATAGGCAACCCAGGCTATGGCCCAGAAATGGGGGAACTGCCAGAAGAACTGGATGCCAAATAATATCCATCCGCCCATAGAGAGTTCGTCCGTTCCAGCCACCCAGCCTATCAAACAAGGCAGGGCTCCGGGTATGCCACCGATCAGCACGGCAATGGAATGCTTCTTTTTCAGGGGAGTATACACAAAAGCATATAGGAACAGGCTGAATGCAGAGATCCCCGCAGAAAGCCAGTTAAAATAATACCCCATCATGAAAACCCCGATCGTACCAGCAATCAGGGCAAATGTCCATCCCTCATCAACGCTCATCCTTCCCGCAGCCACTGGCCTTTTGGAAGTGCGTTTCATCATCGCATCCGTATCCTTCTCCACAACCTGGTTGATGGCATTTGCCGATCCCGTGATCAGCATTCCGGCAACAAAAAGTAAAAGAACTGCGACCCAGCTGAATGATATCCCCGGCGCCAGTAAATAGCAAACCACCGAAGAAAATACTACAGTGAAGCTCAGAGTGAACTTCATCAACTGATAATAATCCCTGAGCTTTTGCTTCACAGGCGATACCGCCCGCTCAGCCACTTCCACATTATCATTCACTGTTGTCAAATATCTGATCCGTTCCGAAGAACGTCTCTTTTAATGTTTTGATTCGTGCTCACCCACTTCTTCAGTCTGGGGGATGAATTCCCTTCCATCCTTACTGTAGTCGTAAGCCCAACGATGTACCTCAGGGATCTCACCAGGCCAGTTACCGTGACCGGGATTGATCGGTGTGGTCCACTCCAGCGTATTGGCTCCCCACGGGTTGGTGGTTGTCACTTTCCTTCCCTTGAAAATCGAATAGAAGAAATTGAACACCAGCAACAACTGGGCTGCGAATACAACCATAGCCACTGTACTGATGAACCTGTTCAGCTCTACAAACTGCTTGAAAGATTCCCAGTTGGAATAATCATAATAACGGCGGGGCATACCTGCAAATCCCTGGTAGTGCATGGGCCAGAAGATCAGGTAAGCACCTACCAGTGTTACCCAGAAATGGATATATGCCATCGTATTATTCATGTAACGGCCATACATTTTCGGGAACCAGTGGTATACACCGGCAAACATTCCGAAGAACGAAGCCACACCCATAACAATATGGAAGTGGGCCACTACAAAATAGGTATCGTGTAAATGAAGGTCAAGTGTTGAGTTACCCAGGAATATCCCAGTCAGTCCACCAGAGATGAACAGGCTCACAAAACCAATG
Organism: Sphingobacteriales bacterium; assembly: GCA_024640385.1. GTDB lineage: Bacteria > Bacteroidota > Bacteroidia > Chitinophagales > Chitinophagaceae > Pollutibacter. The sequence continues at coordinate 596 of JAHEFC010000149.1, read as the reverse complement.
GCGAACAACATGGCGGGGGTGAACCTCAGGTTGCCTTTCCAGATGGTGGTCAGCCAGTTGAATACCTTGATCGCAGAGGGTATCGCGATCAGCAGCGTCAACAATACAAAGAACGCACCGAGGAATGGGTTAAGACCTGTAACGAACATATGGTGTGCCCAAACCAGGAAAGCCAGTACACAGATCGCAAATAATGACGCGATCATGGCCAGGTATCCGAAAATAGGCTTGCGTGCATTGATACTCATCACTTCGGACACCATGCCCATGGCAGGGAGAAGGATGATATATACTTCGGGGTGGCCCAGGAACCAGAACAGGTGCTGGAACAGGATGGCGCTACCGCCTTCATTGGGCATGATCTCTCCTTTTACTACAATATCAGAAAGATAGAAACTGGTACCCAGGTTCCTGTCGAACAAAAGAAGGATAGCACCAGAGAGAAGAACAGGAAACGATAACACACCCAGTACCGCAGTGAAGAAGATCGCCCAGATGGTCAGGGGCAGTCTTGTCATGCTCATACCCTTGGTACGCATATTGAGAATGGTGGAGATATAGTTCAAACCACCCAGAAGAGACGATACAATGAACAG
>JAHEFC010000451.1 GCA_024640385.1 Sphingobacteriales bacterium | reverse complement strand
AGTAATACAGGGTTAAGTAATTGATTTATTTAACCAGGTCCGCAAACTGGCGATCCTGAGTGCGGACTTGTTTGAGTTGAATCTCAGCCCTTTACAAGAAGCATAAAAAAAAGGTTTCAAAACATTATAAAAATAATGGCCGAGTTTCTATATTGTTGGCCGGAATAATCCGCTCATTAGAAAACTTTTAAAGTGTATGTTGAAAAAGACACTCTCCCTTGCTGCAATTGCAGTGACTCTTTTCTCTTGCCAAAAGCAGGAATCGCCCGTTGCCAACGAACCTATTTCTCAAGACGTTTTGACTGCTATCAGTAAAGCTGGTTTCTCCACTGAAGGAGTGATCCGCGAAGATGGTGGTTATGTAGTTGAGGGAGATATATTCATCAATGATGATCATCTTCGTACCCAGCCTCAGTGGGGTACGCTGACTATTGCCCAGACTGAACAGTACAGAACTACCAACCTGGTCAGTGTAAACGGTTCCCGGAAAATAACTGTGAGTATTTCCAACAAGCTTCCGGCATCTTATGTTGATGCATTGGATGAGGCGATTGCACGATACAATGCAGAAAACCTGACGATAACCATGCAAAGGGTATCATCCGGTGCAAATATCAATATCGTTTCAGGAAATGGAAGTTATCTTGCCTCTGCAGGATTTCCAACTTCAACAGGCAATCCCTACAACCAGATCAAAGTAAACGCAAGGGCCATTGGAAACCAGCCTCAAAGTACAGTAGCTTCCATCCTGGCTCATGAAATGGGTCATTGCATCGGTTTCCGTCATACTGATTATATGGACAGGAGCTATAGCTGCGGTGGTTCAGCAACAAATGAGGGGGCAAGTACTGTTGGCGCCATACTTATTGATGGCACACCAGCAGGTCCCGATGCCAACTCATTCATGCTTGCCTGCATAGGTTCAGGGGATAACAGGCCGTTTAATTCAAACGACAAGAAAGCCTTGGCTTTTTTGTATTAGAATTCAATTATTTAGTTTAACTTAATAGTACCAAGGAGCCCCGTAAGACTCCGAAAAAAACGTCGCCTCCGGGTGGCGTTTTTTTATTCTGCAAATTGTGCGGCGGGAATGCGATGTTCGAAAGCAACATCCCTGTATTTCTCTTTCACTTCTTCAAGTACTTCATCGATCTCGGCCACGGTTTTGAGCATAACCAGTTTATTCCTGTACTCCTTGATACCGGGCAAGCCATGCAGGTAGTTGGCATAATGTCTTTTCATTTCATTGATCCCGGCAATGGGGCCTTTCCAGCTAACAGAACCGTATAAGTGCTTTTTGATCACTTCAATCCGTTCTTCAATGGTTGGAGGAGCAAGGTGTTGGCCAGTAGCGATAAAATGCTTGATCTCCCTGAAGATCCAGGGATAACCGATAGCGGCCCTGCCGATCATGATACCGTCAACACCATATCTGTTGCGGTATTCAATGGCTCGTTCCGGACTGTCAACATCACCGTTTCCGAAAATGGGTATTTTGATGCGCTGGTTGTTTTTTACTTCGGCTATATAACTCCAGTCTGCATCGCCTTTATATAACTGGCACCTTGTTCTTCCGTGTATGGACAAAGCCTGAACGCCAACATCCTGTAATCTTTCTGCTACATCCATGATATTGATAGACTCATGGTCCCATCCAAGCCTGGTTTTAACGGTGACTGGCAGGTTGGTACTTTTGATCACTGCAGAGGTCAGCCTGACCATCAGGTCAAGATCTTTCAAAACAGCGGCGCCGGCACCCTTGGTGACCACTTTTTTCACGGGGCACCCGAAATTTATATCCAGCAGGTCGGGTTGAACGGTTTCTACGATCCTGGCACTCATGGCCATGGCTTCTTCGTCGCCCCCGAAGATCTGGATCCCCACGGGCCTTTCTTCCTCAAAAATGTCCAGTTTTTGCCTGCTTTTAATGGCATCCCGGATCAGTCCTTCGCTGCTAATGAATTCGGAGAACATCAGATCGGCCCCGTTCTGTTTACAAACAGCCCGGAAAGGCGGATCGCTCACGTCTTCCATGGGTGCCAGCAGCAGCGGGAAATCAGGTAATATTATCTTGCCTATCTTTAGCATATATGAGGAAGCAAAGTTACTAATTAGTCAATTAGCTAATTAGCTAATTAGCTGATTGAATAAGTAATAAACTATGTACGACATAAATTCAAGACCAGGAACTTCTTACGGCAGGGGATTGTTGATTTTATTTGGTTCAGTGATTGTTGGGCTGTTCCTGGGTTCTCTCGTGTCAATAGGATTATGGCCCCTGATGACGGGCAAAAGCGTGTATTCCATCCAGACTGAAATGGCCAATCCGGCCTATACCAATGCCTTGCGTGTTCTCCAGTTGGTATCTACATTTTTCACTTTCGTAGTGCCAACCCTGATCACGGCTTATGTATTAAGTAAAAAGCCATATGAGCTCCTGGGTTTCAATTTTTATTTTGCCCCCAAACAGGTAGTGATGACCATACTGATCATGGTGGCCAGTCTGCCCCTGGTAGGTGCATTGGGAGAACTTAATAAGATGATACCACTGAGCACCGGCCTCGAAACCTATTTTAAACAACTGGAAGATGCCTATGCGGAACAGATCAAAGGAGTAGCGAGGATAACCGGCCTGGGAGACTATCTAATCTCATTGGTGGTGATGGCTATCGCTCCCGCGATATTTGAAGAGTTGTTTTTCAGGGGTGGCGTTCAGAATCTTTTGCAAAGAAGTACAAATAATCCCTGGCTGTCAATTATAGTGACCAGTATCATCTTCAGTGCCATACATCTTTCATTTTATGGGTTCCTTCCGAGGTTTGCACTGGGAATGGTTTTGGGCCTGTTCTTTTATTACAGCGGCAGCCTGTGGTTGTCAATACTGGGACATTTTTTTCAGAACGCCATGGTAGTCACGCAGCTGTATATATACCAGAAACAGGGCAAATCTGTAGAGGAGGCAATGAATGAAACCATGCCGCTCTGGTGGGGTCTGGTAGGAATTGCGGCTCTTGTATTCCTGTTCATTTATTTCAGAAAGAATGCTGAAGAAGACAGGAAAAACAGGGTGCCCGCAGAGACCGTTGCCCTTGAAGATAAATGGATGACCTAATAAACTCTTTCTATGGCTTTGAACTGGCCTGTTTTCAAAACCCGTGTACGAACTGCAGCGATCTTTGTAGTTGTAATGGCTGTGGGATTGCTTACCAGTCACTGGTTATTCCTGCTGCTGTTCTCGGTTATCCATTGGGGTTGCTGGATAGAGTACCAGTCACTCATGGCGAAG
>JAHEFC010000148.1 GCA_024640385.1 Sphingobacteriales bacterium | reverse complement strand
CACAGGATATTGGCAGGGTTATATTGAACCTGTTCAACAATGCGTTTTATGCGGTGCATGAAAAGAAAAAGCAAATGGGCGATGGCTATGAACCCAAGGTAACCGTAAGCACGCAGCTCGTTGGCGACCCGAATAATTCGCCAATCCGTCAATCCGCCAATTCGCTAATTATTTCGGTACGGGACAACGGAAACGGAATTCCTGAAACTATCCGAAATAAGATCTTCCAACCCTTCTTCACCACCAAACCAACAGGAGAAGGAACCGGGCTGGGTTTGAGCCTGAGTTATGATATCGTAAAAGCCCATGGCGGCGAACTGAAACTGAATACCACTGAGGGAGCAGGAACTGAATTTATTCTTCAATTGCCAACTGATCAAAAAGCATGAAAATCATCTTAAAAATAATTCCGCTACTCTTCATGCCATCGTTACTTATAGCGCAACAGAATAACCAAGATCTGGATAGGTTGTACAGATCCCTGTCTAACGCAACAAACGATACGGCCCGGATGAAAGCTTACATCGATCTCGGGTCCTATTACCGTCTTGCGGATCGCGACAGCACGATGTGGTATTATGAAAAAGCCCTGCCGATCGCTGTCAGACTAAATCTGAAATACGACGAGGCTTCTATATTGAACAATATGGGAATTATCCAGATGCAAATGGAAAAGTTCTCAAAGTCACTGGAATACTACTTAAAGGCGATCAATATCGCCAAGGACCCTGCTATTGAAAAAACCATCTGGAACCTGGCGCCCGGAGAAGACCCAACGAAACAACGATTATTATTACTTAGCGGTGGATATGATCTGGTTGGACTTTTGAATGCTTATACAGGAAACTGGACCGATAACACCAAAAACCAGATGAAAAATTACCGCGAAGCGGAAAAATATGCCCAAGCTGCAGGTAATGAACTACAGCTCGCGTATATAAAATTTCACATGGGCATTTCCTATATGAGTGAACGGAAACTGGATTCAGCGCTCTTGTACATTAATACGGCCCTGGCAACGTTTACAAAATTGAATGATAGATCAGGAATAGGCCGTGCAACCAAATACCTGGGCGACACCTATCAGAAAATGGGAGATTATGATCTCGCCGCGAAAACAGTTTTAAGCGCATTACCTCATCTGGAAGAGACAAATGACCTGGTGCACATTGCCCTCGCCGATATATCATTGAATCGCATTTATTCGGACCTGAATAAAAATGATTCCGCATTATATTATGCCAGAGAAAGCCTGAAAATTTTTGAAAAGCGTAAAGATCCGTTTGGTAAAAAAGATGCATATAATCTCCTTACGTCCAGCTTCAATCGACTGGGTCAGTCTGATAGTGCCATGGTCTATTTAAAACTGGCAAAATCATTAAGTGATAGTCTTCATGATGAAGAGCGAAAAAATCTTCTTGCATTCCAGGACGTGATCGTAGAGGAACAGGCCAAGTTGGAAAAACTGGAGAAAGAAAAAATAGAAACCCGGGATAAATTAAGAATATACCTGCTGATGTCGGGTATTATCGTTGTTACCGGAATTCTTCTCCTGCTCTTCAGAAATAACCAGCAAAGGAAAAAAGCCAATGAAACGTTACGACAGCGAAATGAAGAAATTGAAAATGCACTGCATCAATTAAGATCTACTCAAACCCAGCTCATCCAGGCAGAAAAAATGGCTTCATTGGGAGAGCTGACTGCGGGCATTGCCCATGAGATCCAGAACCCGCTCAACTTCGTGAATAATTTTTCCCAGCTCAATACCGAGCTGGTTGCAGAGGTGCTGGAAACACTGAGACAGAGAGGGGGACAGGGAGACACAGAGGAGATCTTGCTGAATATGCTGGAAAATGAACAGAAGATCCTCCAGCACGGTCAGCGCGCCGATGCCATCGTGAAAGGCATGCTGCAGCACTCAAGGACCAGCACGGGGCAGAAAGAGCCTACGGATATCAATGCACTCTGCGATGAATATATCCGTCTTGCCTATCATGGTCTCCGGGCAAAAAATAAAACTTTCAATGCCGTATTAGAAACCCATTTCGATCCGGCTATTGGTAAGGTGGACCTGATTCCCCAGGATATGGGACGTGTGATCCTCAACCTCATCAATAACGCGTTCTATGCGGTGCATGAAAAGAAAAAGCAACTGGGTGACGGATATGAGCCCAAGGTGACTGTAACTACGAAGCTCGTTAGCGATCCAAACAATCCGTCAATCCGCCAATCCGCCAATTCGCTAATTATTTCGGTACGTGACAACGGAAATGGAATTCCTTCTGCAATAAAAGATAAGATCTTCCAGCCCTTCTTCACTACCAAGCCCACGGGCCAGGGCACGGGACTGGGTCTGAGTTTAAGCTACGATATCGTGAAAGCGCATGGCGGTGAATTGATTGTGGAATCCGAAGAGGGAAAAGGAACTATATTCAGTATAATTCTGTAGATCCCTGTTTAATATGAAGAAATACTTGCTGACCTGTTGCATCCTGCTTGCTGTCCATATTGGATTCTCGCAGGAACAGGCGATCCAGGCCATCCGTCACCGCTCGGATTCACTGTTTCAGTTACTGAAGACTGAAAATAACAAAGAGAAAAAGGCAGACCTGATCGTTGAATTCTACCTGACATCCATTGATGGTTTTCCTTTACTGTTGCTGGAACTGGGCCAGCAGCTCCTCGAATTGGCCCGTGAAAAAAATGATCCCATGATCGAATCCGCCGGCTGGAGCGCCCTGGGGCAGGGCTACAGGTTGACCGGTAACTATGCGCGCGCGCTGGAACTGCACCAAAAAGCTGTGGACCTGGCAGAACGTTCGGGAAGCGATAAACAGCTGGCATTTGCTTATAACCAGATGGGGCATATTTACAAAGACCGGCAGGAAAACGAGAAAGCCCTGAGCCTCTATTATACCGCCATGCATTATGGAAGGCGTTCCGCCGAAGCATCCATTTGGTTCCCGCTGATGAACCTCAGCGTAGTGCACCTTACAATGGGTCACCTCGATTCCTCTTTATATTATATAAACGAGGCCCTTCAGGACAGGAACACAAAGACAAGCCTGACAGGAGGAAACCATGTGATCATCCAATTCACCCTGGGCAGCATCTATAGCCGTAAAGGCGATATGCAAAAGGCGCGTGAACATTTTGCATCCTCCCTGGACAAAGCACTTGAAGTACAGTCGCCCCGCTACCTCAACAATTGTTACGTGGCTATCGCTGATCACTATAACCGCCACGGTATGCCCGACTCTGCCGCTTATTTCAACAGGCTGGCCATTGAGTCCGTACAGAATTCTGCATCCAATACCCTGGCCCTCAATCCGGCGCGGATGCTGATTAATTATTACCAGGACAAAAATGCGGACAGCACAGTAAAATACTGGCGGATCTACGCCGCTGCCAATGACAGCCTGAACAATACGCGGGCCAACCAGCAGATACAAATGCTGACCCTGGAGGCCCAGCAGCGGAAATGGGATATTGAACAGGCCAGCAAAGATTCACGTACAAAATGGCAAACCCTGATGCTGATCGGAGGGCTGCTTTCCGCTATTCTTATATTGACTTTGGTGGTGCGCGCCAACCGGCGGCGCAAAAGAGATCATGAGCAGCTCGCACAGGCTTATGGTGAATTAAGATCTACTCAGAAGCAACTCATCCAGTCAGAAAAAATGGCTTCGCTGGGTGAACTCACCGCGGGCATCGCGCATGAGATTCAGAACCCACTCAACTTCGTGAATAATTTTTCTGAAGTGAATAGAGAGCTTATTGAAGAAGTCAAAAGTCAAAAATCAAACGTCAAAACTGAGGAACTGGACGATTTGTTAAACGATATATATCATAATAATGAAAAAATAAACCAACACGGCAAACGCGCCGATGCCATCGTGAAAGGCATGCTGCAGCATAGCAGAAGCAGCGGCGGCGTGAAAGAACTTACTGATATCAATGCACTGACGGAAGAATATCTACGGCTGGCATACCATGGCCTCTGTGCAAAAGATAAAACTTTTAAAAGCGGTTATAATTTCACTCCTGACCCCATATTAGGCAAAGTGAATGTGGTATCCTCAGATATTGGAAGGGTGCTCCTGAACCTGATCAACAATGCGTTTTATGCAGTTAATGAAAAAGCAAAGGCTGGCGATCCGGATTATAAGCCTCACGTAGAAGTAACCACTGAGCGCGCAGGGAATAAGGCCATACTAAGAGTGAGGGATAATGGAAATGGCATCCCCGCTAATATTAAAGACAAGGTCTTCCAACCTTTTTTCACCACCAAACCAACGGGCGAAGGTACAGGACTGGGTTTGAGTTTGAGCTATGATATCGTGAAAGCACATGGAGGTGAGATCCGGGTGGAGAGCAAGGAAGGGGAAGGAACGGTATTTACTGTCGTTATCTGACCCTGGTAACAGGTTGCAGGTTACAGGTTGCAGGTTGCAGAAAAATAAAATGTGCTGCAACCTGCAACCTGTAACCTGCAACCTGTTACCAGTTTCCCTTGCCGCCCGCCAAAACTTTATTAACTTCCTGAGAGCGATTTGTGGCTCCCCCGAACGGATGGAGGCCTTTCGCGGGAATATAAAGAACACACTATGATGCTAAGGATGGGGCTGTTCTGCCTTTGTTTGTTGACACTGACGGCTAAGGCCCAGTACAATCCTTTTCACGTCCCTAAAAATCTGCCCAACCGGGATAGCCTCAAGGCCATTATCCAAACTACCAAGGACCCCATTCAGAAACTGGACGCGCTTCGTGAACTCGGACATGCCTATTACGAGAATAAACGAGACAGTGCGCTTTTCTTTTTCGAACAGGGCGTTGCCACAGCCAAGCAGATCAACTCCAAACTATGGGAAGCAGATGCTTTCAACTCCCTGGGATTCGTATCATATATCCTGGGAAATTACCCCAGGGCACTGCAGTTTCTTACCCAGGCAAAAACGATCGCCGAAGATCCCAACAGTGAAAAAGGTGAATGGAGATCCAATCCGTCAGGATTTGTTTCCCCGCGTGTTGCGCGGCTCTCCATCCTCGCCCGGTCTTACCAGCACCTGGCTACTCTTTACAGCTACACAAAAAGTTCCACAGACAGTGGCTCTTCCGGGCTCAGCCTGGATCTTTATCGTAAAGCCCTGGCGATCTCTACTTCCATTGAAGATACTACCATGATGGGTATCATCAATATGAACACATCGCGCCAATTTTCTCTGGGCAACGATCTGGATTCGGTCATCTTCTATCATAAAAAAGCGCTGGAGCTGATGACCGCCGCCGGTTACCAGCGCTATATCGGCAACCTGATGTACATCATGGGCCAGGCCTACAGCAAACACCAACAACCCGAAACTGCCAAGACGTATTATTGGTATGGCATGGAGCAGGGAAAAAATATTGAGAACACCCGTTCTGCGGCCGACAACTCATTGGCTCTTGCCAACCTGTTATTATCACAGGGCAATACCGACTCTGCGATCTATTATGGATATAAAGCAGCAGATCTCTTCAAATCCACATTGATCCTGGGCGGTCTTGCAGATTCTTACGCTTCCCTCTCCGCGGCCTTTAACGCAAAGAATAAAATTGACAGCGCATTCCATTACCAGGGGCTTTCGCTTTCTTCCCGCAAAGAACTTGATGCGGAAGACAAATCCCGCCGTTTTCAACAACTGGCTTTCGACGAACAATTAAAAGCGCAGGAAGCCGCGGAGAGCGAACGCCGATTCCGCAACCGCATCATCATATCCATCTTGCTGGCCAGTCTTGCCATTTTCGCTGTTATCGGGATCTTCCTGTACAGAAATAATATCGCGAGGAAAAAAGCGAATGCCCTGCTTGCGGAAAAGAACCATGACCTTGAGATCGAGGCTGCACTGGAAAAAGTGCGCACACGTTCCCTGGCCATGCATAAAAGTGAAGAGCTGCAGGATGTGGCCAATACGGTGTTTGAGCAGATGCGGGCACTGAAGATAGAAGCACAAACGATCACCATTTTTGTGACCATCGAGGGGTCAAAAGATTACAACTGCTGGCTGCAGAACGATGAACAGAACTATATCAGCGGTATCAGGTTTCCTTATTTCAAAGGAAACATGGTGTCTGAAGATCACCAGATGAATGCAGGCGACCTGGAATCGAAAACCTATACAAGAGAATTAAAAGATGCCTGGTTTAATTTCATGTTTACGCATTCTGAAATGCGAAACATCCCTGAAAGCCGTAAGCGTTTCGTATTGGATGCGGAGTACTTCACCGCCTCAGTGGCAGAAATGAATGATACGAAGATCGGCATGTACCGGTATTCCGATAAAGCATTCACCTCCCCGGAATTCAGGATCCTCAAAAGATTCGCCCAGGTATTTGAACAGGCCTATATCCGTTTCCTTGACCTGCAGAAAGCAGAAGCCCAGGCAAGGGAAGCGCAGATCGAGGCGGCACTGGAGAAAGTCCGTTCACAATCGTTGGCCATGCACAAAAGCAAAGAGTTGAGTGGAGTGGTAAGTATCTTATTTCAGAAATTAGGAGAGTTGGGATTAACATTAGATGGTCGTGCTGCTATCGTGATGGAATTTGAACCCGGTACCCGAAATTATATTCAATGGGTTGCTTCCGCAATTTACTCCTCCATTCTTAGTATCAGGACTCCCTACTTTGATCATCCTATACAAAATGATTTTTGGACAGCCAGAGAAAATGGAAATGATTTTTTCCAAAAACAATATTCAACAGAAGATAAGAATAATGCGTTCGCATATCTTTTTGAACATACAGATTTCGGGAAACTGTCAGAAGCAGAAAAGAACTGGTTAATGGAAGCTGAAAATTATGAATTAATAACAGCCTTTGAAAAGAACTCTGCAGTTGCCATCGCCGGATGCACAGGTAAACTTCTATCAGAAGACGAGAATGAAATTCTTCGAAGATTTGCAAGAGTGTTTGAACAGGCTTACGTCCGTTTCCTCGACCTGCAAAATGCGGAAGCACAGGCAAGAGAAGCCAATATACAGGCAGCACTGGAAAAAGTGAGAAGCCGTACCATGGCCATGCAGAAAAGTGAAGAACTGTCTGAAACAGCTTTTGTACTGTATCAGCAATTCAACAAATTAGGCGCAACCCCGGATCAGGTGACCATTGGCGTGATCAATGAAGAGGAAGGACTGATAGAATTCTGGTTGACGATGTCAGGCAACCTGTCGGACAGAACAGCAAAAGCCTCCATTACCGAACCAACGCTGATGGCAAAAATTCATGCTGCATGGAAAGAAGAAAAAAAATCGTTGGTAGTTGATCTCAGCGGAAATGAGCTGCAGGAATACCTCCGGTACAGGGCATCCTTAAGCGAACAAAGCGGATTACCTGTAATGATAAATGAAGCTGAAAAACGGAGAGTGGTTCATGTGGCTTTTTTTTCAAAAGGTTTTCTCACATTCTCCAGCGCAGACAAAGAGCCCGAAGAAAGCATACAGATACTCGAACGCTTTGCCGGTGTTTTTGATTCAACTTATACCCGTTTCAATGATCTGAAGAAAGCAGAAGCCCAGGCAAGGGAAGCGCAGATCGAGGCGGCACTGGAAAGAGTACGGGCACGTGCCATGGCCATGCACTCCTCAACTGAACTCAGCGAAGTGGTGCATGAATTGAGAAAACAAATGGGCATGCTGGGTCAAAAAGACCTGGATACCTGTGTGATCCATCTGAATGAAACATCACCCGACTACATTGATGCGTGGGCAGCTATCAGACCTCCAAACAGCACAAGTGAGATCTTGGAATCCACCGCCCGTGTTCCGAAAAAAGGATTGTTACTGATGGAGGAAGCCCTGGAGGCTTATCACCAAAACCGTAAAGATTATGTGATCGTTAACGAGGGAGAAAAGATCAGGCAATGGTTCAACTTCATTCAAGAAGAATCTCCCCGGACATACGACATGATCCTCGAATCTACACGCGACGTAGCAGCGGATGCGTTGAGAGCATACTGGTCATTTTCCGATTTCCCCGGAGGCTCTTTGCTGATGGTCACCAGTGATCCGCCCGCTGAATCTACACGGGCTTTACTGCGGAGATTCGCCAACGTGTTTGGTCTTGCCTACCGGAGATTCGCAGACCTGATGCAGGCTGAGGCCCAGGCCAGGGAGGCGAGGATAGAAACCTCGCTGGAAAGACTCAGGACCAAAACCATGGCAATGAAAAACAGTGATGACGTGGGTGAAACCGTGGCAACCATGTTTGCTGAGTTTGTTCAACTGGGTATCCAAACCAGCCGTTGCGGTATTCTTATTTTTGACGATGACGAAAAAGTGGAAGTGTGGACAGCCAGGTCGAATGCGGATGGTAGGGCCACACTGATCATAGGTGAATTGAATCTGCATGCCCATGAACTTATAGAGTCAGGCTATTATGCCTGGATGGAAAACCAGTCCTCCCAAATCTACTTCCTGCAAGGTAAAAATCTGATCGACTATTACGATGCGCTCAACCGGTCAGATTTCTATCCTGTAAAGTTTGATCTAAATAATCTTCCCTCAGAAGAGTATAATTCAAAATTCTTTTTCCCGGATGGAGCTGTTTTTTCATTCGCCACAAGACCCATTGCAGAGGAGGAATTTATGATCATGAAGCGTTTTGCTGGTGTATTCGGACAAACCTACCGCAGATATCTCGACCTGAAGAAAGCTGAAGCCAGTGCGAAAGAAGCCATTAAGCAGGCCGCCCTGGACCGCATTCGTGCGGACATCGCTTCCATGCGTACCAAGCAGGATCTTGACCGGATCACACCGGTGATCTGGACTGAACTGACCACGCTGAACATCCCTTTCATTCGCTGCGGCATCTTTATCATGAACGATGAGCAGCAGCAGATCCATACTTTCCTTTCCACACCCGAAGGCCGGGCAATAGCTTCCTTCAATTTACCATATGCTGAATCGGGAAATATTTCCGATGTGGTAGACCACTGGCGGAATAATAAAACCTATGTGGAACACTGGCAGATCGAAGAATTTACCGCCCTGGCTGACTCGCTGGTGCAGTTGGGAGAGATCGCTACCAGGGAACAGTACCTGCAGTCGCTGCCGCCCGGAGGGATCTTCCTGCATTTTGTTCCGTTCTTACAAGGTATGTTGTA
>JAHEFC010000147.1 GCA_024640385.1 Sphingobacteriales bacterium | reverse complement strand
TCATTTTAGTTCTGTTGTTCATTGGCCAAATAGATAACAGTGTCGGGCAGGCTAAAAATGTGCTGATCATTTTCAGTGATGATCAAAGTTATCGGGCATTGGGAGCAGCCGGTAATACCGAAGTGAAGACTCCTAACATTGACAGACTTGCCGCTGAGGGCATGATGTTTCTCCAGGCCCATGTGATGGGTGGTCACCAGGGTGCGATATGCATGCCCAGCCGGGTCATGCTGCTGACGGGAAGATATGTGAACCGCCTGCCCAGGGATGGTGGAGTGATACCAGACAGCATCATCAGCCTTCCTGAAGTTCTTCGTTCAAAAGGCTATACCACCTATCACACTGGCAAATGGCATAGTGATAAGTTGTCGCACCACCGAATGTTCAGTGAGGGCGGTGATATCTTTCTGGGGGGCATGCATTTTGAAAAAGATGGGGGACAGGCTCATCCTACAGTTTACAGATTTGATCCTACTGGCGAGTATCCCGCCTCATTGAAAAGAAATGCTGACACCTTCAGTACTACTTTGTATGCCGACAATGCAATAAAATTCCTGAACAGCAAGGCTTCGAAGGAAAAGCCGTTTTTCTGTTATGTGGCATTTACTTCTCCTCACGACCCCCGCACACCCCCTGCTCAATTCGAAAAGATGTACCCACCTTCTTCTGTTACACTTCCGCCTAACTATATGCCCGTGCATCCGTTTGATAACGGAGATATGAAAGTGAGAGATGAGAATCTGTTACCTAAACCCCGGACTGAAGATGCGGTGCGGAGAGAAATTGCGCTGTATTATGGCATGGTTAGTGAAATGGATACGCAGGTTGGCAGGATCATCAAAGCATTGGAAGAAAACGGGCTTCGTGAAAATACCATTATCGTATTTGCCGGCGATAATGGCCTGGCCGTGGGGCAGCATGGATTACTGGGGAAACAGAATCTTTATGAGCATAGTATCAGGGTACCCATGATCATGGCAGGCCCGGGAATACCTAAGGGAAGCAAATACGGGGGATTCAACTATCTCAGTGATATAGCTCCAACACTTTACGAATACCTGCACATCAATGCGCCGGCCACTGTGGAAGCAAAAAGCCTGATGCCGGTATTTTCGAATCCAAAGAAAAAGATCAGACCTGATATCTACAATGTATATGGCCATTGGAGCAGAAGTATTAAAACTTCAGATGGGTTAAAGCTGATCCTGTACAATGTGGACGGCATATTGCACACCCAGTTGTTCGATCTGAAAAAGGATCCCTGGGAGATGAAAGATCTGGCTGCCGATCCTGCGTATGCCGGCAAAATAGAAACCATGCGAAAAATGTTGAAGGCGGAGATGTATGCCACACATGACGATCTTGACATCGATCTTCCCAATTGGGGAAGGAAAGAGGGGCAGAAGGGGAGAGGAAGCTGAACTGCTTAATTATTTACTTTTAAAATTAAACATTGACCAGCTGATTTAGTCTAACCAATGTAATAGTTGTAAAATTCCGTTATTCCCTCCATTCGGACTTTTATATGTGACAAGAGTTACCCGCAGAATTCACTCATAATGGAATTTTGAATAGGGAAGTCCACATAAATCTAAATCTTTAGTCATGAAAACGGGGATCAAAAAACAAGGAGCAATCCTGTTTGTATTTGCATTTACAATTTCTTTAGTGGCCTGTAGCAAGAATGAAGTTCAGTCAGATGCAGGTTTTGAAAATGGCAACATCAATATCGCAGCAATTCATATTAGTATTGACAGCTTCCCCAAAGAAACATTGAGTGATGTGGAGAAAAGCAGTCTTCTATTAATGCGGGAAGAGGAAAAACTGGCCAGGGATGTGTATACTACACTTTACTCCAAGTGGGGTTCAAGACCGTTTTACAATATTTCTGCTTCGGAACAGACACATATGGATGCCGTTTTGGCGCTTTTGAAAAAATATGAGATCAAAGACCCAGTGCGTTCAAATGCCGTGGGGGTATTTCAGAATGCCGGTTTACAGAAATTATACACCCAATTGGTTTCCCTGGGCAATAAAACCAATTTAGATGCATTCAGGGTTGGAGCTACCATAGAAGATCTGGACATATATGATCTCAAGAGGCTTAGCAAGGAGACAGACAACAAGGATATCCTTTATGTTTACGGGAATCTTGAGAGGGGAAGCCGCAACCATATGCGTGCGTTCAGCAGAAGTATCCTGAACTTGGGTTCAAGTTATGTTCCCCAGTATATCAGCCAGTCAGAATTTGATGTTATTATCAGCAGTTCAATGGAAACGGGGAACTGGTAAGCAATATGCGTGGTTTCGATCCCTGCTTGCCGCTCACTGCTTATTTAAACCTGGCTGTTTTCTCTTCCCCTGTAATGTCTCCGCCACTTCAAATCTGGATTTGCACGTTGGTGATCCATTCGTTGCAACCTTGCTGGTACAAGTGCTCATTGACTGCATTGATCACATTCATAACATCATGATATTTCCCTTCCAGCTCAGTGGCAAAAGCCCTTACCTCATGTTTGATGCCGGATCGCTGAATTACAGGGATTGCAATATCAACCTACTCATAGGGATGCCTGTCTTGCACAATGGGAACCACCTGTATGGTTGCATTTAGAATGTATTGATGCATAGATCTGATTGATGCCACAATTTAGGCCTTAACGGCTGAGGCATGATGTGAATAATAAAAGATATTTTTGTAGACGATAAGGTGGAAAAAAGAATTTATTCAGTTCATTTTAACAGGAGCCACCATGACAAGTCTTTCAGCATTTAACAAGTTCACCGATACCCTGCAGGAACAGGATCAGTTGATGCCCCTGCTGTTTGTTGGCCATGGTTCTCCCATGAATGGCATTGAAAACAATCCCTTCAGCAGGAAATGGAGTGAAATGGCTAAATCAATGCCAGTACCTAAAGCAGTATTGGTGATCTCGGCGCACTGGCTGACCAAGGGCACTAAGGTCACCGCCATGGATTTCCCCAAAACCATTCATGATTTTGGAGGTTTCCCGGACGAGCTATTCAAGGTCCAGTATCCTGCACCGGGCAACCCCGCCCTGGCCGAAGAAACAGTCTCTATGGTCAGCTCAACACATGTTGGGCTGGATCACGATTGGGGGCTGGATCATGGTGCCTGGACGGTAGTGCGGCATATGTATCCCGAAGCGAACATTCCCGTACTGCAGTTCAGCATTGATTACACTAAAGATGCAGCGTATCATTTTGCTTTGGCTAAGGAACTCTACGCACTCAGGAAAAAGGGAGTCCTGATCATTGGCAGTGGCAATATGGTGCATAATCTCAGGATGGTTGCCTGGGATAAGCTGAATGCGGAAAATTATGGATATGACTGGGCCATTCAGATGAACAACAAGTTCAAAGAGCTGATCTCAAATGAATCATTTGACAAGCTGATAAAATACCAGGCCCTGGGACCGGAAGCCATGCTGGCCATTCCCACTCCCGATCATTACTGGCCACTGATATATACCCTTGCATTGAAAGGTCCCAAAGAAGAAGCGGAATTTTTCAATGACAAACTGGTGGGTGGTTCTCTGACCATGACGTCCGTGAGATGGGGTTAGGGCCTCATGCCTCTCGTCTTTTGCCTGTTTTAAAAAACTCCGGCCTGACGGCCCAGTTCTTATTATTTAACTGCCGGAACACCAGCCAGTAAAACAAGAATGCTGTTACCGATAGTTGCAGAACAGGAATGATCCAGTAGGAAATTGATCGGGAGAGATCGATCAGTTGGCCGTCATCTGCATAATTGCCAAAGCCCAGTAGCGCCGGTATCCTGTACCAATAATAGCAAGACACACTCATGGCCGCGAAAACCCTTACCAGGTTTTTCACCTGCTGTTTCTGCAGGAGGCTCCGGAACATCATGTAAAGACTAAGCGATATGGACAGGCCGAATAGCGGAAGTTGGTAAATGGTCCAGGCATCGGACCATGAACGCAGGCCGTCAACATCGGGTACATGAAACCAACCCCAGATGAAACCGGGTAGTCCGCCAATGATCAGCATCCCGGTCAGCGAATGGAAAATTGTTTTATCAGAGAGGGCGGGGTGCATGTTGGGGGTAGAGTCTGGACAGGGCACCACACAGTTCTGGCAACTTCTGCATTGCACATTAGGAACAGTGAACATTACATTTTCACCATAGAGTTTTTCAACCGGATGAATGGGGCATAACCCTGAACACCAGGCACTTTTCCATTCATAAATGAAACCCAGCCCTATTCCTGTCGCAGCCATGGTGATGATCATGATCGCCGTTGCCATCCCGTTCCTGTTGAACACTGCATGCCTGAGCGGGACCAGTGTATACAAAGTGATCACTGCGATCAGTCCGAATATACCTGACTGTTGTTGCGACATTTTTTTCTGTTTCGATAGTCCCAGGTGCCGGGGCAGCAGATTGGTGGTGGCCAGTGGACAAACATTTCTCCAGATACCCATGGCCAGTACAAATAGCGCAGGCGCCACCGGAATCAGGATATTCCAAAATAATGTGATCCCCGTTTTTGGGAAGAAAATAAGGCAGCTGAGAATGACAGCTCCGGCAAGCCATACCAGTAGTTGTACTATCCTCCAGGTGAGGATGGCCTCTTTAGACAAAATTTTTCCGCTTGAAGCAGACCTGTATTGTATTTCACCAGTGCGTTCTGACCACATAATCGCGGTAAAATAGCAAGCTTCCCTTTTCTAAAAGATGATTAAAATCATCAGGCTGAATTTTGGAGTATAGCATTTAATACCAGTTGTCTGACCAGGGTCAGCGGCCAGGTATAAGTTAAGGGTGAAATTTGCGTATGGACCAGGGCCTGAGATCACATTGGAATAAGATTTATGAAGCCAAAGCCTCACATGAACTGACTTGGGCGCAGGAGGTTCCGGCTACTTCACTTGACTTCATCAGTTCTTTCAATCTGCCTGCAAATGCAAGTATCATAGATGTTGGTGGCGGTGACAGCAGGCTGGTGGACCATCTTCTTAAAGCGGGGTATACAGATATTGCCGTACTGGACATCTCGGAACAAAGTCTTGAGCGCGCCCGGCAAAGACTTGGGGAGGATGCCCTGAAAGTAAAATGGATCACGGGAGATGTCAGGGAATTCAGGTGTGAGCATCCATATGATGTCTGGCACGACAGGGCTGCTTTTCATTTCCTGGTCACAGAAGATGAAGTCAGAACCTATCTGAACATGGTGGGACGTTGCGTCAGCAGATATATGATCCTTGGTACTTTTTCAACAACTGGCCCTACCAAATGCAGTGGTCTGCCTGTT
Source organism: Sphingobacteriales bacterium (assembly GCA_024640385.1). Lineage (GTDB taxonomy): Bacteria > Bacteroidota > Bacteroidia > Chitinophagales > Chitinophagaceae > Pollutibacter. The sequence continues at coordinate 3,845 of JAHEFC010000147.1, read as the reverse complement.
CATCAATACAGCGATGATCAACTGGCCAGCTTATTCATGGAAGACTTCAGTAAGATCAAATGCATTAATGTGGATCATATTACTCCAATGAAAGCAGTTCAGAATTTCACTTTCTGCAGTTTTAAGAAAAATAAAGCGGCTTAGTATGTCACCATCTTTTAAATCGGTCCTGACATTTGTGTTTTTCGGTCTTGGTTTTATACTGGTTCTGATCAATGCTGTCAATTATATATTTGACTTTAAGTGGGCACTCCCTTCGCCGGCTATAGGCTTGATCATTGTAGCGATGGGTACGGCCATGATTCGTAAGAACAGGAGAAACCGGGAAGGCCAGAAAAAATGTTAAATTTCGGCATGAGAATATTTGCCATCCTTACCATTTTTTGTTGTGCTTTTTTCTATGTGAATGCACAGTCCAGATCTGCAAGTCCTAATATCGTTCTTATATTTCTGGACGATCTTGGTTATGGCGATCTTGGCGTTACAGGAGCATTGGAATATCAGACCCCCAATATTGACAAGCTGGCGCACGAAGGCATGAGGTTCACCAATTTCGAAACTGCACAGGCGGTTTGCAGTGCTTCGCGTGCGGGGTTGCTCACGGGCTGTTACCCCAACCGGATAGGGATCGCAGGTGCTTTGCGCCCAAAAGACAGTATTGGGTTAAATGCATCAGAGACCACCATTGCCGAAATGCTTAAGCAACACGGATATGCTACTGCAGCTATAGGGAAATGGCATCTCGGGCATCTCAAGCCTTTTCTGCCCTTGCAGAATGGGTTTGATGAATTTTTTGGTTTGCCCTATTCAAACGATATGTGGCCTGCTGATTATCTGGGTAATCCTGCAAAACCAGGCACTCCAAAGGCCAGCTTCCCAGCGCTTCCGCTGATCAGGGGCAATGAAAAAATAGCGGAAATAAATACCCTGGACGACCAGGCCAGGCTGACGAAAATGTATACGGATGAGGCTGTAAAATTTATCAAAAAGAATTCAAAGAACCCCTTCTTCCTTTATCTCCCCCATTCCATGCCCCATGTTCCCATTGCTGCATCTGCCCCATTCAAGGGGAAAAGCAAACAGGGATTATATGGTGATGTGATCATGGAACTGGACTGGTCAGTTGGAGAGATCATGAAAACATTAAAACAGCAGGGGCTGGAAAATAATACCATAGTGATATTCACCAGCGATAACGGACCCTGGCTGACATTTGGAGATCATGCCGGTTCATCGGGAGGTTTCAGGGAAGGCAAGGGAACTATTTTCGAAGGGGGGCATCGTGTACCCTGCATCATGAAGTGGAAGGGGAAAATTGCTGAGGGTGTAGTGTGCAACAAACTGGCATCTACCATAGATATTCTGCCCACTATTGCAGCGATCACCGGGTCAGGATTACCTGAACTGAAAATTGACGGAGTGAGCCTGGTGCCTGTTCTGGAAGGAAAAGATGTTTCGCCGAGAAAATATTTCTCTTATTACTATGATGGGAACAGCCTGAAAGCAGTGCGTATGGACGATTGGAAACTGATGCTTCCTCATAACAGTCAGACCTACGAGAATATCAAAACAGGCAATGGCGGCAAGGGAGGAGAAACCAGTTTTAGCCTGAAGGTCCCCCTTGCATTGTATGATCTGCGCAGGGATCCGGGAGAAAGATATGATGTGAAGGATCTTTATCCTGAGATCACTGCTGCTCTGTTAAAACAGGCAGATGAAGTGAGGGAAGACCTTGGTGATAATATCACAAAAGTGGAAGGGAAGAACAGGAGACCTGCAGGAAAGTTATGATCTCTGCTTAAGGGCGCTGCCCCAGATGCGATAAATATAAACTTCGTTGTTGTTGTAGATCGAAACGAAATCCCTCTTCATTCCCATCTTGATCGCCACATGTTGCGAGGGCAGGTTGTTTATTGTAATGATAGAGATCAACGAATCGGAAAATTCATTTTCAAATGCATAGTCGCGGCATTTAGTGGCGGCTTCAGTGGCAAATCCTTTATCACGAAATTGGGGGAGCAATGAATATCCGATTTCGAGTTCTGTTTTTTCTTCTACGGTTTGAACCAGGAGTCCGCAATGTCCAACCAGCAGACCGCTTTCTTTTTCTATAAGGGCGTTCATGCCGCCGAGGTTGTTTTCGTATCTCCAGGACTGTTTTTTATACCAGGCTTTGCATTCAGTCTCGGGTTCTTCCCGCGGCCCCTCCCAGTACCTGAAAGAATCGGGATCCCGGAAAAATGGCAGCCATTGTTCAAAATGATCAGTACTGATTTTTTTGAACAATAGTCTTTTTGATTCTTCGCCTTCCAGGAGGTATTTCATGGTGTCTTATCTGTATCAAATGTAATATTTGGCAGCTATGATAGTATCAGCAATGATTTTTGATTTGTTAATGGTCTTAGATGGCGTAGAAAACGGAATGCCTTTAAGCGGGATGTTGGTATAAAAAGGAAGAACCCCGTTTCTGAATATTTACAGAAACGGGGTTCTTATTTTTTATGAGCTGGTTTCTATTTTTTGGAATTCAATAGTTTACCTGTGACGGTCTTGTCTCCAACTTTCAGAACATAGATCAGGGTAATGCTTGCATTTCCCGGTGCATAAGACTGATATGAACTTGGTCCTTCCGGAATTCTTCCCTGAAATACTGTTGTTAATTTCTGTCCCTGCATATTGAACAACTCAATACTGCCAATTCCGGCAACTGGTGAATTCACATTGAAGTTGATCTTGCTGCTGAACGGATTGGGATATGCTTTAACAGAAAGCCCATCTTTTAAAACAGTTCTGGAAAGATCTGTTGATTGGGTCGAAACATTGTTTTCATTAAGAGTTTCCACCACAGTGTTTTGCCTGGGCGCTGCTCCCTGAATGTCATTTGCGCAGTTTGAAGCAGTTTCACAGCTTAACACTGAAGTACAACCGGTTTCAGTATTCCTGATCTTGAAACCAGTGACCGAGCCTGATCCCAGGTTCGAGAAGATATTTGACTGCTGATAAGAAGTACCTCCGTTGATGCTGTATTCAAAATTACCACTGCTTGTGGCATTGAATGTAACACTGCCCGATGATGAGCAAAGCGATGGTTGAATCAGGCATACTGTAAATGAAGGCAATGCATCATTGACCGTAACAGTGATCTCATCCGTATCAAAGCAACCGCTGCTGGTGTTGGTTTTGGTTACGGTATAGGTAGTAGTGACGGTTGGGTTGGCAGTCGGGTTGCTTACAGAAGCATTAGAAAGCCCTGTTGCAGGAGACCATGAATAGGTGAATCCTGTTGTGGAAGCTTCGCCGATCTGCTTGCCGGTAGTGAACGCTGTACATGTTTTAGTGAAATCATCCCCGGCGGCAGCCGTTACTGCGGCATTGTTGACCGTGACGGTGATCTCATCTGTATCAAAGCATCCGCTGCTGGTGTTGGTTTTGGTTACGGTATAGGTAGTAGTGACGGTTGGGTTGGCGGTAGGGTTACTTACTGAAGCATTGGAGAGCCCTGTTGCAGGAGACCATGAATAGGTGAATCCTGTTGTGGAAGCTTCGCCGATCTGCTTGCCGGTAGTGAACGCTATACATGTTTTAGTGAAATCGTCACCAGCGGCAGCTGTTACCGCTGCATTGTTGACCGTGACGGTGATCTCATCTGTATCAAAGCAACCTGTGCTGGTATTTGTCTTGGTAACCGTATATGTTGTTGTTTGAGACGGGTTTGCGGTTGGATCGCTCACTGAAGCGTTTGACAAGCCAGTTGTTGGTAACCAGGCATAGGTGAATCCTGTTGTGGAAGCTTCGCCGATCTGCTTTCCACTTGAATTGGTTGTACAGGTTTTAGTGAAATCGTC
>JAHEFC010000146.1 GCA_024640385.1 Sphingobacteriales bacterium | reverse complement strand
CATTTTAGGTCTGTTAAGGCTCGCCCGGTTATTCAGGTCCCCAAAATAGTGAGCCATTCCAGCACTAATACCAATTTCGCCTTCATAAACCGTTGCCTGAGGCTGGGCCCAGGCCTTCAGACAGATCAATAATACCGGAATAAGCTTTAAGATTCTCATACCCATTGCTCAAAAAAACGAAAATATGATCTAATTAGTCTGTTAATGATCTAAATAGTCTGTTAATTGATAGTTAGTTATGTATTCTTAACCTGCTTCTGCAACCTGCAACCTGCCACCTACAACCTGCTCAGTTCCTGGTATCAAATCCCCAGGCAAGTTTTTTCCTCAGGGTCTGGAGGAAATTGTTCTCATTCAGCCTGACCAGGCCAATAGTGAAACTTTCTTTTTTTACCGCAAGTTGCACTGTGCGGTCAACTGTTTCTTTCCTGGAGTCCAGTGCACAGATGAACTGGTCCATTCTGCCTTCCACTTCAAATGATATGATGTTATTATCGGGGATGACGATGGGGCGGACATTTAGATTGTGCGGTGCCACCGGGGTGATCACAAAACTTCCTGATTCAGGGAACACCACCGGGCCATTGCAACTGAGGGAGTAACCGGTAGAACCCGTGGGCGTGGAAACGATCAATCCATCTGCCCAATATGTATTCAGGAACTCCCCGTTCAGGTAGGTGTGGATCTTGATCATGGGTGAGGTTTCCCTTTTATGAATGGCGAATTCATTCAGTGCATAGGGCGTTTCTCCAAACAGCGGAATATCTGCATCCAGATGTATCAGTGTTCTTTTTTCGATCACAAATGTTCTTTCGATCAATGCAGTAACTGCGGTTTGAATATCTTCCTTTCCTAACGAAGCGAGGAATCCCAATCTGCCGAAATTGACACCGAGTACGGGAATATTTTTTTCACGGATCAGCGTTACCGTATCAAGCAGTGTTCCATCACCTCCCAGACTGATCATGCAATCGAAACTGTCGTCAAGGTCTTCCGAAGTTGAAAATGTATCATACACATCAGCAGCTGGCAAACTGTCTTTAACCTGGTTAAAATAATCCTGGTAGAGGCTGGCCATGCATTTCCCTTCCTGCAGTGCAGATAGAAGGATCTTAAGATCATTCACATCAACACTCTCACCTCCCCGGCTGTATATAGCTATTTTCATGCTGCAATGTTGGGGTGAAAGTATTAAAATTCATTCATATGAATGAACATGGCTCTTTCACCCAGTTGGTTGAAACTGTATTCAAGTTTGAATACAACGTCGTATATAGTGAGTATGTCAATACCAAAGCCTCCGGTGTAAAGTAATTTATTCGTCAGGCTGTTCAGTGTGTAGTTGTTCTTGTTATAGGAATATCCCACATCGCCATATGCTTTCATGAATATCTTGAAAGGTATGGTTCCGTAAGTCCTGGACTTGAGGCCCGTTTTCCATTTCAGGTCGAAGATCTGTTTCCTGACCGTATTGCGGATCATACCGCCCACAACTCCATCCACCACATAATATTCAAGCCCCCTGAGATAGTTGTCGCCATAACCCATCATTGGCAGGTTGTAATAAGGCTGATCAAATGGCACTTTCAGTGTGGCATCTGCCTGCACTGAATAAAAGAATTTTTTCGGGAGTGCCCAGTATTTTGCCGCTTTCATGTTGACAGAAGTCAGATCCATGGTCCCACCCAATCCCCTTTTCAGGAAAGTGAAATCCCACCTGAACCCGGTTGTAGGATATGGAATATAGTTGACACCAAGATACTGATACCTGTACATGAGTTCCGGAAAACTTGTACTTGATTTTCCAGAGCCAAAATATTTCGGATTCAGTTCGGCCACGGTATCGGCAACTGTTTCAAAAGCGTAATTGAGTTTAACCGTATGCCTGACTGTAGATCCCTTCCTGTACGAGTAGCCTCCGCCAATTATGAATTTCGTTCTTACAAATCGGCTTGAGTCACTGTAGAATACCTGTTGATTTCCCCTGGTAGTATAATTGACCTCACGGTTCTGGCTATACGAAATTTCGGTAGACAGACCATGCTTAAGGCTTTTGCCTACATAGGGATTTTCGTATGTCAGTGCTATTTGTTTGGTATAACCTCCAACCAGGTAAACCGTCAGTTTATCGTTTCTTCCTGTTATGTTCATGCCCAGGAATTTGATCCCATAGTTCACCCTGTCGAAACTTACATTGTACTGGTTTATCCATACATTCCAGTTACGGTCGATGGGTTTGAATATGGGGAAAGGAAAATAATACCATCTTTCCTTTACATCTACCACAATGTCCAGCGAATCGTTATACCAGTTAGTGAAGTCAACGGAAGCATCAACAAACAAAGCAGTGTTCATCAGGTTCTGCCGGCTTTTCTGCAACGCCACAAGTATGTACGACATGGAATATGCTGTTCCTTCCTGCAGGGTCACCTCGCGCAGTACAATATGTGATTTGGTTTTCTTATTGCCAATGATCCCTATGTGCCGGATGGTTACCTTGGCCTCGTCAAGCACAGGGCTGTATATGGGAATGGTATCGCTTTCCTTATTCTGACTTCTTGCTCCCAGCGACAGAAAGCAGCACAATACGGCAATAAAAATATTTTTTCCTGATAGCCTCATAGCCCTTTGCAAAAATAATAATACCCGCCGACCATGGCAGTATAATTATTATCACATATTAAGATAATTCATAAGGTGATCCAGGTTACTTTGCAATTCGTTCCTGAAAAGCTCTTCACCCAGGTAATATCTTACTGTAAAATCATGCCGCTGGAAAGTGGCGACTATATCGGAGACCTCCTCCTTATTGATCCTGATTATGACGGTCATGAGGCTGGTGGAAGGATCGGACCAGGAGTTGAGTTGAGTGATAACTGCATCATTTGATTCTACCAATCGGTTGAAAAGGCCCGGTGAATAGTCTTTCTTCTCCATTTCCAGCACCACCATGGATCCATATTCATCTGAGCCGGTTTGCTGGGCCAGATTCCTGAAAAGGACTTCCCGGGTAATAGTTCCTTCAAAATCCTGTTTTTCGTTTGCCACAGGAACCAGGTCGAGCTGGTATAGGTAACAAAGTTTGACGGCTATCAGGAAATGATCCCCCGATCTTACCGCATTACCCACCAGTTCCCCTGCCACTTCGAGCAGCTTCGTTTCAGGCTTCTCGTCCAGGAGATCGTCTTCATCGATCATACCCAGGTACTTATCTCCTTCAACCACAGGCAGATGCGAGACTTTCTTGTCCTCCATCACCTGAATGGCATAGCCCACTGAATCCTGAAGGGTCAGTGGAATTATTTCAGATGATATGAGTTGACTGCAAAACATTCAGTTCGTATATAATAATAACGTAAAAAACCAATATTAGTACAAAGACGGTAAATAGCAGGCAACCGCTGCATCCGGGGATCAGCTCACCAAAGCCGCAGGTTCGCTGAGCTTTTGCAGGAAAGTCTCCAGGATCCTGTTGAATTCATCCGGAACTTCCATCATAGGAGCATGGCCGCATTTATCAATGAAATGAAGTTCACTGTTGGGGATCAACCGGTTAAATTCCTTTGCCACAAATGGCGGTGTGATGGTATCATTATTACCCCAGATCAGCAGCGTTTGTTTCTTGATCTGGCTGAGTTCTTCTCCCAAATTATTCCTGATGGCGCTTTTGGCCAGGGCTATGATCTTGATGGCTTTCAGCCTGGTGTTCACGATCTCGTACACTTCATCTACCAGTTCCTTGCTCGCTGTTTTCGGATCGTAAAAAGTGATCTCGGTCTTCTTTTTGATATACTCATAATCTCCTCTCTTGGGATAGGTATCCCCCATCCCGTTCTCAAACAAACCCGAACTACCGGTAAGGATAAGAGATTTTATCCTTTCAGGATGGCGAAGCACATGAACAAGGGCTACGTGACCTCCCAGTGAGTTCCCGAGTAAATGAATGTTCTTATAATCCTTCGTTTCAACGAATTTATGGAGGTATTTCTCCAGGCCCCCGATCGAGGTATGCAATAGATCAAGATCATACAAAGGCAACATGGGCACGATCACTTTGTGAGTGTTCTTGAAATAACTGATCAATGACTCAAAATTGCTCAATGCGCCAAATAGCCCATGAAGCAGCAGCAGGGGTTCCCCCTCGCCCTCTTCGATGTACTTGAATTTTCCTGTCTGTTTTATCTCGTGTACCAAAATATCTCCCTTGAACGCTAAAATAATTTTTTCTGCTGAATTACTGAAGATGTCAGTGCCCTGATTTCCTAATGTCTTCTCCCACTTGCTGGAAAAAATCCTCCATTTCGGCAAAAACATCTTTGAAAACCGGGATCACCTTTCCCAGTGCCTGCATAGTCCACTCGCCCCAGGGTTCAATATATGCATAAACCTTTGATTCCTCCTTGGTCGCATCTGAAATATGCAATATCTGGTCGTAATAGAAAATGACCACACTGAATATTAATGTATACAATATAGCATATATAAGAAACCCTCCAATTTTATTCACCCAGCCCAGCATCACAAGATCAAGTGTTTTATCAAGTACTCTTGCTGCCACACTGATCAATCCGCTTACCGCAATGAAAACAAGCATGAATGCCACAAATGGCCACCATGCTGCAGGTTTATCAAAACTTTTCTGCAGGTATTCCGCTACCAGGGCCGACAATTTCAACGCAGCAGCCAGTGCAATAAAAAATGCAGCAAATGAAAAAGCAGCACCTATGATCCCTTTCCTGAAACCATTAACGGCGGCAGAGACCAGGATGAACAGGAATATAATGTCGATCATCATCGGCTACAATCCACTGAGTATTTCCTTAACTAGGGAAGATATGGCTTTACCGTCAGCCTTTCCTGCCAGTTGCCTGGTGGCCACCCCCATCACCTTGCCCATGTCAGCAGGAGATGTGGCTCCCACCTCCGCAATGATATTTTGCAATGCTGCTTTCAACTCTTCTGCACCCATCTGGCTGGGCAGGAATTTCTCGATCACTTCGATCTCCTCGGCTTCCTTCTGCGCCAGTTCAGGCCTGTTCTGCTGCCTGAAGATCTCTTCGGAGTCTTTCCTTTGCTTCACCAGTTTCTGCAACATTTTCAATTCATCCTCAGGTTTGAGTTCCCCTCCCGCCCCTTCTGAAGTTTTGGCAAGCAGTATCGCGGCCTTAATAGCCCTCAATGCCCGCAAAGATTTCTCGTCTTTGGCCAGCATGGCTGTTTTCAACTGATCGTTTATCTGTTTCTCCAGCGACATAAAATTATTTTTGTGGATTGCTCTTTTCCAGATTCTCCTGGAATTTTTTCAGGAAGGCCTTGGCAAAGATCTTCATATCCCTGGCCAGATCTGCCTGTTTGGTAGCACGCTCAAAACTATCCGCCATGGTCATCATGTTCTGGTAAATAAAATCAGCCATCTCATCCATCATCATTTCCTTGGTCCAGAGATCGATCCTCAATGCCGCTTTTTCATTGCCATCCCAGAACGAAAGCATCATGGCTTTGGCATCCTGGGCATCCTGGGCCGTACTTTCCGTTGCACTCCAGTTGATCTTGTCAGGGATCTTGTCATTATCCAGGTGCACATCTACCGTTATCGTTGACTTATGCATTATTTTGTTTTAAAACGCGAAGATACAACCTAAGAGAGGAAGAGAAAAAGAGAGGCGGAGAGAAAGCGTTCAATTTCTCTTTCTCTCTTCCTCTCTGCCTATCTTTCTCTCTATTTTATAGCGTTTTCAAATATTTCCCTGAGTTTTTCTGCACTTTTCTCCCAACGGAACTCCGATGCCTTTGCCATTCCCTTTTCGATCAGTTCACTGCGGTAGTTCTCATCCTTATACAGCTGCCCCATAGCTTTACCCCAGGCTTCACTGTCACCCGGCTCGCAATACATGGCAGCATCTCCGCAGATCTCGGGCATCGAACTGTTGGAAGATGTTATAACAGGAACACCCGATTGCATGGCCTCCAGTACCGGCAGTCCAAATCCCTCCCAGTATGAAGGATATACCAATGCATAGGCCGATCCTGCCAGTTGTTGCATCTCCAGGTCAGGAACATAGCCCGCCAGGATCACTTCTTCCCTGTATTTGTAAGACTGCAACAGTTTAATGAATTCATCTGCTCCCCATGCCAGCCTTCCTGCAAGGACCAGTTTCATGCTGCTGCGCTGTCGTTTCTTGAACCAGGAAAATCCCTTCAGCAGATTCAACAGGTTCTTTCGGGGATGAATTGAACCGGCATACAGGAAATATTCGCTGCCCCCGGCATATTTTTCTTTCACCACTTCCTTTGTTTTCCAATCCAGGGGTCGGAATCCTGCATCTGCAGCATTATGTATCACAGATATCTTCCCTTTTGCCTGGGGATAATGATCTATGATGTCGCGCATTGAAAACTCTGATACGGTGACAATATGCCTGGCCTTTCTGATGAACTGCGGCGTATAATGCCGGTAGTACCAGCGGTAGAATCTGCTGATGCCTGCAGGGAAATGCAGATATGCGAGGTCGTGAATGGCAAGCACCTGTGGTATTGAACTGCGCAGTGAACAGAAACCATCCGGGGAAAATATCACATCCGCTTTCACTTTTCCAGCCATAGCCGGCATACTCACATCGTACCACAGTTTCCAGAGCAACGGGTGCCTTGCAGCAGGGCCCTTGACCATCTCCCTGACATTACGTCTACGTATAAACGAAACTTCAGGCTGCCGGTCATACATCATGATGAACTCATCACCAGGTTCTGCAGATGCCATCGCATCCACCAGTCCGTTGGTGAAGCGGCCGTAGCCTTCTGTTATGATCTGACCCGAAAATCTCGCATTTACCGCAATCTTCATATACTCAATGTGTTACAAAACTAGTGGAAAAAATATCAGCCGAAAGGGGATTAAAAACTCCCGGATGCTATTGACAATGCAGCCTTTCATGAGTATTTTTATGGCCGATAACAGTCCGTTAACTGAAAATCCGTATCCAATGAAAAAAATCTACCTGCTTTTAGGTATTGTATTACTCTATACAATATCTCCACAACTAACACAAGCCCAGTGCACTGCATGTTCCTCAGGCTTTGTTGTTGATTCCATTGTTCAGCAAGTCCATCTTTCGGGAGTGCTGCCATTCAACAGCACGGTTCCGTTCAACAAATTCGATCCTGCAACAGGCATACTGAACTGTGTTTCAACGCGCACAACGGTTACAACAACAATTGAAATGGACCTGGTGAACCGTGATTCAACCGCGAGGGTCATTTACACCATGGATTATAACAGGTCAACAAGTCTGTCAGGTCCGGGTATTGCTGTTTCGGCTACAACCTCCCGTTCTTATGGACCTTTTGATCTTGGACAAGCCGGCGTTGACCCGGATACATCCGTGCATATAGGCCCCGATGTGCTGTTCTCAAACCGTGTACTGACAAGAACAACAACGAGTACAACCGCCTATAATGGAACCGGAACGGTGAACTTCACTTATTTCAATAATGGCAGTTTTCTCATGACTACCGGAAACGACAATTATAAACTTGAAGTGGCAGCTGTCAGTGACGTGACCATCCGGGTGGTTTATTACTTCTGCCCTTTGATGATCCTTTCATCGGGAATGAGAGACCTGAATGTAAGCAGGAAGAATAAGATGGTAGATATCCGATGGACAACTGATAACGAAAACATGGCCAATCGCTATGTGGTTGAATGGAGTAGGAACGGGCGAACCTTTATACCCATCACTGAGATCCCTGCCCAGGGCCGGGGCACTAAGACCTATAGTTACACCCACGACCTCAATGGAAATGCAAAGGGTAAACTGTACTACCGTGTGAAACAGCTGGACCAGCAAAACTTCGCCTCGTATACTTCAATACAGTATGTTTCATTCAGCGACGAGGGGCCGATGGATCCCGAAGTCTACCCAAATCCGGTGGTGAACAACATCAACGTCAGCTTCGGCAGTCCCCAAACCGGGCAAATTGTAGCCGACCTGGTGAGCATGAGCGGGCAGACATTGTTGTCCAGGACCTATAAGGGATCCGGCATGACCTCTTTCCAGCTGGCGCTTAACCGGCAATATCCCAGTGGAACCTATTGGCTGAGGGTCAGGAACGGCGAAACCGGGGAACAGGTGGTTAAGAGGGTGTTTTTGGCGAGATAGACGAGAGGCGAGAGACGAGAGGCGAGAGATGGGAGGCGATAGGCGAGAGACGAGAGGCGATAGACGATAGATGGGAGGCGATAGGCGATAGATGGAAGGCGAATTAGGGGCATTTAATGCATCTAACGCCTCTCGCCCTTCGCCTCTCGCCTCTCGCCTCTCGCCCTTCGCCTCTCGCCTTTCACCTTTCACCTCTCGCCTGACTCAATATTTGCCCCGAAACAATTACATTTGCCCCTATGGAGTATAATACATCAAGAAATCATCTGGTGATGAAGGAGTATGGGCGGCACATCCAGAAGATGATAGACCATATCACAACTATCGAAGATCCTGATCTCAGGCAGGCCAATGTGGCCAATGTTATAGAACTTATGGGCTTCCTGAATCCCCACCTCAAGAATGTGGAAGATTTCAGGCATAAACTCTGGGATCACCTGTTCCTGGTTTCCGATTTTAAACTGGACGTGAAAAGTCCTTACCCGATCCCAACCAGGGAAAAACTTTTTGCCCGTCCAAAACCGCTCCCTTACCCAAAACGCCATCCAAAATACTCTCACCTTGGCAAAAATCTGGAGCTGGTCATTGAAAAAGCACTGAAAGAAGAGAATCCCGAAAAACGTTCGGGTTTCGCCAACGCAGTAGCTTATTATATGAAACTGGCCTACAGCAACTGGCATAAGGAAATGGCCCATGATGACGCCATCAGGAGTGAACTGAACAGCATTACAAAAGGACAGCTGGATTTCACCAATACGCCATTTGTAAAAATGTTCAGGGAACGTGAGCGTGACGACAGATTTTCAAAGCGCAGCAAAAGCGGCAACTTTCGCGACAATCGCGGCGGTGGTGGTGGCGGGGGAAACAGGCAGAACCAAAGTAAGAACCGCGGCCCACAGCAGAATTTCAAGAAGAAAAGGTTCAAATAAAACCATTACATGTTCTCTTTCGAAGTCAACGGTGGTAAAAAACTGAAAGGGGATATCATT
>JAHEFC010000004.1:21786-26544 GCA_024640385.1 Sphingobacteriales bacterium | reverse complement strand
GGTGCAGCGGTTCAGCCAATGAATTCATTTCTTGTTGTAACCTTGCAAAACACGGCATCTAATGATTTCAGGCTGGTCAGGTATGACCTTTACGGAACAGGAGGGGAACTTTACATCAATCAAAGATTTCCTGATAATAGCTTATACGGATATCCCGATCTCACGGCTACCGGCGATAAATTGGTTTATACTGGACATGACTCGATCTATACCATGAATGTGAGTAGTAAGACCAGTACATTTATCTATAAGAATATCGACAACCGGATACAATTTCCAACAATTTCCAAGGACGGGTTAAAGATCGCTTTTTCAGCTTATCCCAATGGCGGATCACAAGTGGACGTATTTGTAATGGATGCAACTCCCGGGTCGGCCCCATTGAATGTAACCAGGAATGAAACTGATTATTTATCATTTTACCCTTCATTCAATGCCGATGCCACTAAATTAACATATACAATCGGGTATAATGCTGACGTTGCCGTTTATGTGTCAGACATACAGGGTAATAACAAGGTTCGAATTTCAGAGGCACACAGTTTCGGGGATTCTGATGCCCAGCCTGTATTTTCGAAAGATGGCAACTATGTGGTATACACATCCAGCAAATTCAACGGCGGTAACGGCACCTACGATATAGCGGTTTCCAATATTGCTGAAGGTGCTGAAGGTACTGCTACCCGTTTAACCAATGCAGGGGACAACAATATCATTTACTCTTTCTATCCTGTCATTTCAAAAGATGGAGCTACCGTTTATTTCATTGGATACAAAGCCAATGGTACAGCAGGTGTCTTTAAAGTGGCCTATAATGGAGGCGCTACGATTCTCGTGGGAAATATTTCTTTGGGAGCGGATGATGAAGTTGTGGGTCTTCATTTTGTAGAGCAATAAAAACCAACTGATCACGGATGGTTGAAAGGAACGGCGGGAGACCGCCGTTTCATTTTTTGAAACTTTTTCCGTGCTTCTCTTAGTGTGCTGGCCGGATAGTAAGTTAGCCGAAGAATGCATCAGATAAGTATGACAGTGAAGGTCCTCTCCCTTGTTTATTTAATGCAATAGCCGGTTAACCCACTAACCGGCAAACACATTTTTCTTCCCCAGGAACCGAACAACTGATGCCTGTCCCTGGTGGTAGTTTCCCTCCTGGAGAACGGTGTCTGTTTCCGTCAATTCCAGTATCTGGCATCCCGGAAAATCTGACCTGATCATGTCGGCGGTGTACAGCATGCTTTCATCTTTCGGACCTCCGGCTTTTTCGTTGATCAGGTTATGGGCAAGATGTTTTTTGGAAAAAGCTTCTATGATGATATGCCCACCGGGCTTCAGGTATTTGCTGAGTTGCTGGTGAATTCTTTTACGGTTCGGTTCTGGAAAATGCGCGAAAATCAATGCAATTACATCGAAGCTCCCTTCTTCAAACTCCAGGTCTTCCGCGTCTCCGGTAAGATATTTGATCTGGACCCCGTTTTTAAGTGCCAGTTGTTCAGCCTTTTCCTTTCCGGCTTCACTGATGTCAAACGCCGTAACCTCCCATCCCTTTGACGCGGCAAATACCGCATTCCTGCCCTCACCCTCTGCCGGCAGAAGGATCTTGCCCGGGGTCAGGCCACTTAGTTGTGCCTGAAAATAAAGGTTAGGTGATTCGCCATACGCGTATTCTTTATTTTGATACCTGTTATTCCAGAATTCTTTCATCATATTCAAAGTTATCACTGGCGGTCTTCAGGTAGGTGATTTTTATCACCGTTTCGGGTTTTGATTTTTCTCAACTTTATAACCATGGAAGCGTCTGCCGATAGGAAGAGCAGGATGATTGAGATGGTAGATTGGTGCCTGGCAATGAAATCGAAATAGTTTTGGTATTGGAATATGGAGCACCTGGGCGTTGAGGGACCTCAGGTGCTTTTTTATGTACTGTCCATGGATTATGATAGTTTATTCCATTGGAAAAGCTACAGCTATCCGTAGCTGTGCAAAATCTGTTCAATATGGCCTATCGGGAGCACCTGAGCTGGTATATCCGTCCTATGCTTCCTTTGAATTCCCCTGGCCGGAACCTGGTTTTAATGGCTTCTTACAGTTTTTGACATTCTTCCCGGGGAACCGTACTGGCCGGTTACCAAGTTAGCCGGCCAATGCATCAGATAAAATTCTCCCTTGTTTATCTAATGCAATAGCCGGTTAGCTCACTAACCGGCTGGCCCACTAGTCGGTGATTTTGGTCACCGTAAAGAGGAGGTAGATTTTGGACATTTGCACTCTAAATAATTAACTCCTATGTTGTTTCAGCACATTTATGACAAATCCCTCGCCCAGGCGAGTTATCTGATCGGTTGCCAGAAAGCCGGTGTTGCTGCGGTGATCGACCCTAAGCGTGATGTTGATACCTATATCGATATCGCTGCCCAGAACGGTATGAAGATCACTCATGTGATGGAAACGCATATTCATGCTGATTTCCTTTCAGGTGCGCGCGAACTTGCGGCGCTTACAGGTGCAAAAATGTACCTCTCAGATGAAGGCGGTGAAGGATGGGAATATGAATTTCCACACGAAGGTGTAAAGGATGGCGACAGCTTTATGGTAGGCAACCTGAAGTTTGAAGTTATGCATACGCCCGGTCACACGCCGGAAAGCATCAGTTTTCTGCTTACGGATACCCCTGCAAGCCCCGAACCAGTGATGTTCTTTACCGGTGACTTTGTGTTTGTTGGTGATATCGGCCGTCCTGATCTTTTGGAAAAGGCAGCCGGTATGAAAGGCACCCAGGATGCAGGCGCCCACCAGATGTATAAGTCCATTACAAAATTCAGCAAACTGCCAGATTATATACAGGTATGGCCCGGCCATGGCGCAGGTTCTGCATGCGGTAAAGCGCTGGGTGCAGTTCCGAGCTCAACCGTGGGGTATGAGAAGATAAGGAACTGGGCCTTCAGGTTTTCACAAGCCAATGACGAGAAGGGTTTTGTAAACTTCCTGCTGGAAGACCAGCCAGAGCCTCCGAAGTACTTCGCCATGATGAAGAAGCTGAACAAGGTGAACCGCCCACTGCTGACCGAAGTGCCTACCCTGAAGAAGCTCAGCGGACTTGACCTTGGCGAATCCATGGAAAGAGGCATTAAGATCATCGATACCCGAAACAAGACTGAATTTGCCAAAGGGTATCTTCCGGGCAGTATCAATATCCAGGGTAATAATTCATTTGCTACCTGGGCCGGATGGTATCTTAATTATGAAGAGCCTTTCATCCTTCTTGCTGATCCAAACCAGTTGGATGATCTTACACGCAAGCTTATGCGAATAGGTCTAGATAACGTGATGGGATATATCCCTTCAACTGAATCCTATACCAGCCATGGTGGTAAGCTGGAAACAGTGAACAATATCAATATTGATGAACTGAAAAAATTAAAATCGGAAGGCGCCCAGCTGGTTGACCTTCGTGGTGCTGCTGAATTTAAGGCAGGGCACATTGAGGGAGCAGAAAATGTATTCGTAGGTACACTGCTGAGCAATCTCGATAAGATCAGCAAGGATAAAAATGTTGTGGTATTCTGCCAGGGTGGAGACCGCGCAACCATTGGCTACTCCCTGCTTGCCGGTAAAGGGTTCAAAAATATCAGCAACTATTCACCCAGTATGAATGAGTGGATAGCCCAGGGTAATCCTATTGTTTATTAATCTTAAAACAAAAACAACAATGAGTTTTTTTTCAAAAATATTCCACTCGGCGCCGGCAGTAGATTACGCTGAATTGGTGAAGAACGGCGCTATCATAGTAGATGTTCGTACACCGGGTGAATTTGCACAAGGTCATATTAAGGGTGCATTAAATATTCCCCTGGATACGATCAGAAACAGGGTCTCAGAACTTAAGAGCAAGAACAAGGTGGTCATTACCTGTTGCAGAAGCGGCGCAAGAAGCGGATCGGCAAAGTCAATACTGACCGATGCCGGTATAGAATGCTACAACGGCGGAGCATGGGATGGCCTGAATAGTGTGTTAGCCGGTTAGTGTGTTTACCGGTTAATGCATTGGATAAACGAGTAAAAGACAAATGTTGATTTATGAAGAGAGTACTTTTGACAGACTGGCATCCATCCCGCATATTCAGGGTTGTAACTGGAATGGCAGCGCTTATATATGGTATTGTTAAACACGACAACCTCATGGGCATTGCAGGAACAATGCTTCTTTTGATGGGACTGTCCAACACCGGTTGTGGTGCAGCAGGCGGGTGTGGAATACCATCTTCAAAAAAGAATGCCGGTCAGGAGATCGAGTTCGATGAAGTTGGCAGGTAGAATTTTGATCAGTATTAAAAAGCCATAAATGAAATTAAGCCCCCTTTTTCGGGGGCTTTTTTATTCAGTATCCTTATCTGTATGGCTCTATTTAAACCAGTAATTCAGATTGAGCTGCCAGTAGCCATAAGGTGACCTGTCGTCGCCCCTTGTGGGGAAATATGCCGAACCTGAAGGTTCAATAGAGAATTGCCCGATGAACCACATCAGGCTCAGGTTAATTTCAACATTGCTTATCGCGAATGAATTATCCTCACTAACAGTGTATGTGACTTCTTCAGTTGTATTGCTGCTGGAATTTCCTCCGCTGCCAGATCCGTTGCCTCCGGAGCCTCTTCCGCCCTGTCCTTTGCCATAACCCATATTGCTGCCGTTTGGATTCTGTGAAATGTATTTGGTAGTTTTAAGATACTTAAAGTACCTGTCTGTGCCTGCATTCATTTG
>JAHEFC010000004.1:0-21776 GCA_024640385.1 Sphingobacteriales bacterium | reverse complement strand
TGCTGATCTTGAATGGCTGATATATGATGAAGAGATGAGACAGCGCAATAAAAGTATTGATATCACTGGCTGGTTCGTCGTTGTTCAGTTTGTCTTTTCCAAATCCATAATCCACACCTATCCATGGGTCAATGATCCTGTTCCTGAATCTGAGGTGGGCATAAATTTCATTCTGTATCGGCGAATACGGTACGGATGGGTTATCGTGCTGAATGTACCTGGTATACGAAATATAAGGATAGAACTTACCGTCATACCTTGCAAAATATGGTTGAACAGATGTCATGTAAAATCCCGGATCACTGCCGAATGGCACCGAGTAGGATTTTAATTTCATTCCGAAACCACTTTTGTGGTTGTAGTTGATGTATGGTGCGAGGTAGGCCTGAACACCGCTGCTGTCTTTTGTATCATTATTGAAATATGAAACTGTACTTGTTTCAATGCCCGTCCAGAACATACTGTAACTAACAGATTTGCCTGTTATTCCCTTGGCATTTTCTTCCTGCGCCCGTCCAAATAATGAGATCAATGCAAACAGCACCATTGCCACTGCCTTGTTCATACAACTGTTTTCTGCAAGTTAAATGCAGATGAAAACAGAATCAATGATACTCATCATCGATTTTATTTGAAGTTGGGAAGTGATGAAAGTTACTTATGAAAATGTTGTTGTAAAGTAATTTTGGATGTTAGTATTTTCTTTCACTCTAAATGCGGACAAATGAAAAAAATATTTGTAACGCTGGCGTCTTTGTTCCTCGTATTCGGAACAGTTGTATTGGCCCAGGACCAGGATCGAACTAAACAGCAGGATCAGGACAAGACTCAGCTCAAGACACAGGACCGGTTACACCAGGAAGAGTATATTCTTTTACAGGATGGTAAATTATACCAGGTAAAAGCAGGTACCAAAACGCAGACAAAAACACAGCTGAAACTGAGTAATGGCACTATGGTGAATCCTGATGGTGCATACCAGCTGCAAAACAAAGAGAAATACCAGTTGAAGAACGGGCAGTGCCTGGATATGAACGGCAACAAATATCAGAACCAGGAGAAATTCAATCAGCGGCAGATGATGACCACACAGCAAATGCAACAGGAGAGAGCCCAGCAACAGCAACAACAGCAGCAACAGCAACAGCAGCAACAACAACAGCAAAAACAACAACAGCAAAAGAAAAACTGAATTGATTGTAAATACAAGGATCTTTAACTGTTATGTTAAAGATCCTTTTTTTATTATATTCCTGACCTGTTTTGATCATGCGGCATTAAACTTCATTGCGATCCATAAG
The DNA here is from genome assembly GCA_024640385.1 of Sphingobacteriales bacterium. Taxonomy (GTDB): domain Bacteria; phylum Bacteroidota; class Bacteroidia; order Chitinophagales; family Chitinophagaceae; genus Pollutibacter. Next base: position 20,475 of record JAHEFC010000004.1, on the reverse strand, counting down.
TCAAACCAATGTAGAAGTTGATGAGTTGGCATTTGAACTTAAACTATCCTATAACTAAAAAAAATGATGCGATGAAAAACAGAATGATCATGCTGATCTCTTTAGTGCTCTTCAGTGGAGGAGTGGTCATGAGTCAGGATCAGGACCGGACCATGAACCAGGACAAAGACAATCAGAAAATACAGAAACGTGACCGTATTCACCAGGAAGATCATCTTATCATGGAAGATGGCAAATTATACCAATATAAGGCTGGTGTAAAAACACAGGTAAAAGAAAGGGTCAGGCTGAACAATGGAACCATGGTAAACCCGGACGGTACCTGTCAGATAAAGAACCAGGATCAGTTAAAAATGAAAAATGGCCAATGCCTGGATATGGCCGGGAATAAATATCAGAATCAGAACAAATTCAATAAGAATAAAATGATGTCTGATAAGCAAATGCAGAAAGAGAGAATGCAGTCCATGCACCAGGATCAGAATATGGCAAAGAACCAAAACAGGGGTCAGGGACAGAACATGAATCAACAACAGGGAATGAACCAGGCCCGCAATATGGACCAGGGCAGAATGCAGAGGCAGGGAGGAAGGAATTAGTGTGTTAACCGGTTAGTGTGTTAGCCGGAGAATGTAATAGATAAACGAGAAAGAGCTCCGAAACAGGAGCTCTTTTTTTAAATGATTTGTCTCTAACTTGTTTATCTAATGCACTAGCCGGCTAACTTGTTAACCGGTTAGCACACTTACAGGGGTTTGCCTTCGGATAATGTTTTGATCGCCGCTTCCAGTGATTTTTTGTTCACGTCGTCAGGTGCCTGTGGCAATGCAAGCTTCGCATGTTCAAGTGCTTTTTTATAGTTGCCCATGGCAGAGTAGCCTCTCATCATGCCAACATTAGTAGGCCAGGCTCCTTTGTATTTGGTATAATTTTTCTCAAATACTTTCATGGCTTCGGCAGTTTTCTTTTGCGCCAGCAAGGTCCGCCCGTATTGATGCAGTTCAACTGCGCTTCCATTTTCGATAGCAGTGGCCATGATCTGATCCGCTTCTTCCTTCCGGTTCAGTTTTTCCAACAGCCCTGATTTAATGCTCAATGCCCGGAATGATTGCGATGCACCGAGGCCAGGATTGACAGCCCTGTTGATCCATTGCAGTCCTTCTTCATAATTCAGGTTATGGGTCAGGCACCAGTTTGCTGCGGCTTGCAGGCTTGGGGGATCAAATCCCAGGGCGCCACTGAGCTGGGTCCTGATCTCTGCCAGCGTCGTGTTGTTCAGATCAACTCCCACGGTGAACGGGATCTTCCATCTTTCCCATTCCAATGCGATCTCTATAGAGCTAGCGGTCTGGTTATAAAAATTATATACCAGTCGTTCAACCGATTCTTTCTGATCTTTCTGTTGAACAGTTTTTACCCGAAGCACATCCAGGTTACTGTCATAGAAATATGCGCCCCAGCCTTTAGTATTCTTATTAAAGATCAATACAGATGAATCGGGATACAGCGCTATGAAGAATCCATAATTGCCGGCGGCAAGCGGTTTGCCATTGATGGTTACATCTGTTGAAAAGCTGATGGTGGTACTTTCATCAGCTCCGGCCCGCCAGGGAGATGGTTTGTCAGATCCAAATCCGAGTGGTTCAAAACCGTATGGGGCTACATCGGTGCCCCAGATCTTCCCTTCCCGGCCTTTTACTCCCGGTGCATTCCAGCGGAGCTGGATTTCGGTTACTCCAACCGTACGACCAGCCATAGATGGTTGGTTGACTACGCTGTTTGGCAGCCGAAGTCCCTGACCACTCAACTGGCCAAGACAGATCAAAATGATCGAAATGGTAAAAATGAACTGTTTCTTCATAAGCGTTGATTTAGGGAGTTGAAATTTATGTGAACCGTATGGAAGGCTTGTTACCGTTTATGTAATTCAGCATATATGCAGGGGGGTGTCATATAAAAGTATTTTTGAATTAGTTAATTTCAATATTTTTAGGCAAGCTGCAATAAACACCATGACGATGATGGAGACCGTGTTATATATCATAGCTCTGATTACTGCAGGAGTTGCTTTGGCAACAGGGCTGAATAGTTTATCCATTGGCCTAAGCAAAGGCAGCGAGAAGGTGAGCCTTATATTTGGAGTACATTGTTTAATACTTTTTGCCTTTCTTGTTTTTCCTCCCACTGGATTCATTTTTAACGATAAGCCGCCCTATCCTGTGACGCTCGATATCAAGCGTGCTTTTATCTGGATATATTATGGTTCTTTTCCAATTTTCCTACAGTATTATAGCGGGTATAGAAATAATGTACTGAAGTGGATCATATTCATAACTAGCCTGATCACCTACCCTGTTTATCTGTCTACAACAGCCAGTGATATCAACCCGGTCTGGCGATTATTGGTATTGATACCTTTAGGCCTGGTGGGGGTGTATGGTATTTTGTCGGCCCGGTACCAGATCAAAGAAGTCAATAAAGAAGAAGGCAGGTGGTTGCAATTGGCTATGTATCTGTACATGGTTTTGTTCCTGATGGCTGCTGCATTCAATATAGGAGGAGCGCATTTGGAAAAACTCCTGGGATTCAGGCAGTTTTTTTCTTTTCATTTTAATCCACTCGCATTTATGCTGATCATGAGTATCAGGCTGAGGAAGGATACTTTCAACAAGTACAGATTGGAAAAGCTTTTACGGATGCAGAATAGCCGATGGGAGCAGCTGATGCATAACATACAGTTAATTGTTGTTGAAGTTAATAAGGCGGGAAAGATCGGCTACATTAATCCCTACGGGATGAAATTTCTTGGGGCAAAAACAGATAAAGATATAGTGGGATTGGACTGGTTTGATTCATTCATAAAACCCGAAGACAGGCAGCGGTTGCGTTCATTATTTGAAAATGCGATCCGGGCAACAACCGAGCCTGACGACATTAAGATAACTGTGTTGGACTTTGACGGAACAGAACACAGTATTAATTGGACCAGCGTTCTGATACCTGACGAAAATGGAAGAGTAAACGCATTGATGAGTATTGGTGTGGATACCACTCAAATTGATAGAGCATTTAAGCAGGTTGAGGATCTTAAGAATGAATTGGCCAAGGAGAATGTTTTTCTTAAAGAAGTGATCACTGACGATATGCAGAGTGAGATCATCGGCAGATCCGAAGCGATTATTTATGCGTTACAAAAGGCAAAGCAGGTGGCAGGAACCCATGCAACTGTTTTGCTGGAGGGCGAAACCGGTGTTGGCAAGGAATTATTTGCCAATCTGATCCATCAATTGAGCGAACGCAATCGTAAGCCGTTGATCAAAGTAAATTGCGCCGCATTACCTGATGACTTGATAGAAAGTGAGCTGTTTGGTCATGAAAAAGGTTCTTTTACCGGGGCCTTACAATTCCGTAAAGGCAGATTTGAATTGGCAGATGGAGGAACGATCTTCCTGGATGAGATCTCTGAGATGCCGTTTTCTCTTCAGGCCAAGTTATTGAGGGTATTGCAGGCTGGCGAATTTGAAAGAATTGGCGGTCAGCAAACCATTAAAGTGGATGTACGGGTAATATCTGCCACTAATCGCGATCTGATGGGGGACGTGCACCGGGGCCGGTTTCGGGAGGATCTCTATTATCGTCTCAACGTATATCCTATAACTATACCGTCTTTAAGAAACCGGAAGTCAGATATTCCCCTGCTGGTGGATCATTTCATTAAGAAGTATGCCCTCGAGTTCAGGAAAGACATACGGCATATTTCGAAGGCAGATCTTGGCAGGCTGGTGGAGTACGACTGGCCGGGAAATATCAGGGAATTGATCAACCTGATAGAAAGGTCGGTTATTTCAAGTTCCGGGGATACATTAAAGATCGACTGGGAAAAAAACCACAATGGAGTCCAGGAGCCGCTTAAGTCCGTTTCTTCTATTCGGGACCTGGAAAGGGATCATATACTTAAGGTATTGAAGGAGGTGCAGTGGAAGATCAACGGGGAAAATGGCGCTGCAGAAAAACTGGGCCTGAATCCTAATACACTCCGATCCAGGATGAAGAAGCTGAATATTTCCAGAGAAGAGCATTAATTGCTCAAGCAGGTAACGATATTTCGTTAGCAAGAAGTTTTTTCGTCAGTAATTCATATATATTTAATTGTTTATTATTTATATAATATTGATAAGCAATTATTTAAGTTATTTCTTTCTAGCGACAAAGCTGGCACATTGCTTGACATATATATATATTCTCTCTCATTAGTAGACTGTATCCCCTGAACTTTCTTTTTACCCAAACAGCTAACGCTCATTTTATGTATTTCCATAAGGTGTCAGGCACTATCCCCGAGAACAAACACAAGGAGTTTGAACAGACATTCAGTATGGTTGGCGCCAAACTGCCTGAAGGGTGTGCGGGAATAGAGTTCTCAAGGGATATTGAAGATGAGAACAGGTACCATTTCATTTCGTTCTGGGATCAGATGAATTCTTTAGAGCATTTCACCCATTCATCAGTGAGTATGATGCTACTCGGGGCTTTTAAAACCCTGGGTACTTTAAGTGAAAACAAGAGTGGCATCATGATCGAGATCAATTAATACCATAGACAGTCCTTACGATAATTACCATCACACAAAAACGCTAACATGCAACCAATTTCACTTAACACCGGGGACCTGCATTTCTCTCCGGAGAAAATCAACAGGCAGGTAGATAGGGTTTTGGGCGATCCCCATTTCGCCAGTTCTGAAATCCTGAGAGATTTTCTCAGTTTTATAGTTGCGGAAACCATCGCAGGCAGATCAAATCGCCTGAAGGAGTATACCATTGCACTTAAGGTGTTGAATAAGCCGAAAACCTTCAAGCCCAAAGAAAATTGTATTGTACGGATCCATGCAGTAAGATTGAGGAAAGCTTTACAAAATTATTATAACGGGCCGGGTTCAATGGATGAGATCAGAATTATCCTGCCTAAAGGAAATTATGTCCCGGTGTTCAGCGATAATCTGGAACCCTTGCTGAATTCAGTACTGAGTGATCAACCCGGTCTGCAGGAAGGGGTTGATGTTAATGGGCATTTAATGACTACTGCGGTGATCCCTTTTCATTGCCAGGACAGGACGCAAATGATAAAGAATTTTTCTGATGGTTTGGGAATCCAGCTTAGCTCTGCATTAATGAAGATCAGGTCCCTTTCAGTGATTTCTTATACGGTCTCCAGGCGCCTGCCGGAGAAATTTTCTGATGTAAAAGATATTGGTCGTTTTTTCCAGGCTCAATACATTTTTACAGGGGAAGTACAAAAACAGAAGAATACCATGCGAGTGACCGTTCAGATGATCAAGGCCGATACCAGTGAGCAGATCTGGAGCGAGATGTTTGAAAGAAAGGTTACCGATACAAACAGTTTCAAGGTACAGGATGAGATCATTGACCAGGTGATCAAGTCAATGTATCAGCAGGGCAAAATCCTGGTCCAGAAGAACAGATCGAAGCCGGTGATGGCTGTGGCCTGATCAGAATCCGAAACGATAGTTGACTGAGAACAAGCCCTGGGTTCTTCCCCCGAAGAATCCAAACTCTGTTCTCAATACCCATCGGGGATTGAATTGATATTGTCCGCCTAGGATCATATTCCATTTCTTTGATGGTTTTTTCTCCAGCGAGTATGAAACTGTTCCGCTGCCGTTTCGTTCATCAATGTCTTCCACAATTGGAGTAAGTACCTTGTCAGCCACCTCTTTTTTCTTTTGGTCTGCGGGAGAGTTGCCCAGGCTGTTGTACCATTCATAATAATCCGCCACAAACTGGTCCTTCTTATCCCAGAACTCCGGGGGGATCACTTCACTCAATTGGATCTTTCCCTGGGTGCCGCTGGCTAGTTTGAATTTCATGAGGCCTGCCCAGATGCCAAAGTTTGATTGTACCTGCTTGTTTAGCGGGAATGTTCTGCCAAAGCGAAATGAAGTAATGCTTGACGCAGCAGGCTTATCGAGAATATCCATGGCACTCCAGGTCCAGTTGAAATCGCCTACGATGAAATATTTACCTAAACCACCGGCAAAAGTAGTCCCGAAACCGTAAGTATATCCTTTAAGGTCTGCTACGGCATTGAATGCAACCGGCGAAGTAAGGTTCACGGAAGTTTTGCCCTCGGTGTAACCCAAAATGCCATATACGTTCATAAATGGAAGTATCCAGAGATCTGGCCGGAAATTGATGTTCTTGATGGTGGCAGTGTTTTTCCCGAACTCGATGAATTCAACCGGGGTAAGTGGAATACTTGCATTCGTACCCTCAAATCCCAACTGGAGATTATTGATGTCAATATCAGACTTTCCAATGAATGTATTGATCATTAAACCGGCAGGCAGAGGTAATTTGAATCCCTTTTCTGTTGCCTTTTTACCGAGGTAGGGAAAGATATATGGGTAGGGCTTTGCAGAATCCTTTTTCTTTAATTCAAACTGTGAATACTGGGCCCTGGCTGGAATCTGTAAGCAAAGAAGTAAAACCGGAATTAATAGATAGCGCCTCATAATTCATCATTAATGAATGCGGTCCTTTGGTAAAGTTAGTTCAACCCGGTGTTATGGTCCTGGATAAGCCTATTTAACAGTAAATCCCGGTTAATAGAAGAAATAACTCAGCCCGAATACAATACCATAGTCAAAGTTGGAGCTGGATGACACTGGCGGTTTGCTGTCGTAGTTGTTGTAGACCTGGAAAGTCAGTTTGAAATTCCGTACGATCTCCCAGGATAAATTGGATTCTCCATCGCTACGAAATCTTCCTTTGTCTGTAATACCCAAATATATTGTTTGGGTGATATCGAACTTGACTTCGGGCTTGGTGAATTTGAAAAAGTTGAATTGCAATTGGGTATAAAATTCGGTAAGGTTTCCAGAGCTTTTGCCTTCGGTGCTTTTTTCCTGGTTGAATACCAGTCCACCTCTTGCCCAGGCATAGGCCACTTTTTTCGTTATAAATTTATTGCCGATACCTATACCTTCCTGGTACCTGCGGTTGATGCCCAGTTCCAGGTTTCTTTGATACCCGACGGCCCCTGACACAAAAGAAGTAGGGCTGAAATAGTAGTTAGACTTGATGGAAGCATCTTCCCTGTCGCGGGTCATTCCGGAATCGGTAACGGAATAGACAGTTGATAATGATATACCTGTCTCCTGATTTTTAGCAAGATAATTCAATGTTCCATCAAAATTCAATCTCCCATAACTGCTTGAACGGGTATAGTTATATCCAAAACCAAAATCCCCGGAGAACCGCCGCAAGATCCTGTCCGAGTAGGGGTAGAGATTTACGATATCTTCCATTCCAAGGCTTGACTGGACTACACCATTAACGATCCGGACACTGTGGGGAATAGAGTCTTGCATCAGCACCCCGAAATAAACCTGCTTTTTGGTTGACTCCACCCGGTAGATCTCCCTGCCGGCATTAATGGTATTGATCCTTTTCAGTTGAACGGTGATATCATTGGCCCAATCGGGATCAAATGTCACTACACCTACCTTAATCTTCTTCAGGATCCCAACCACTATAGTACCATTGGTGAAGAACAGGGTATCCTTTTTTACCTGGGCAAAAAGACCTGGGGTAAGGATGACAGATAGAACTAAGATAGATAGGAGTTTCTTCATTCAGGGATGTTGCAAATTTCGTAATACATCTCCATGGGGCTGTTTATCTGGTTTCCGGAACTGCATTTTACCGTAAAATAATTGAGGGTTGATCCAACCGGTCCAAACAGGACTCACTCGGTGTAATCCTTACTCACAGTGATTTTCCACGGCCGGTCACCTGCATTTAACATGTTGATTCTGATTCAGCCTCTTATTTCGGTGACCAGGGTCATAGTAATTTCTGATGCAACACTAATAAATTTACAGGAGTTAATGTCTGTTTTCTAAATATTAAAACATCTGCTATGAAGTCAAGGTATGTATTGGGTTTGATCCTGCTCTGTTTCAGCCTGGGGTCAAATGCGCAGGAGGAACCTAAGAAGGAGAAAAGCCTGGAGATCTATGGCTTTGCCATGATGGATGCAGGGTACAATTTCAACCAGATCCACCCCGACTGGTTCGATGTTGTTCGGCCTACAAAGCTGCCGGCATATAAAAATGAGTACGGTACTGACGGCAATACGTATTTCAGCGTTCGACAAACAAGATTTGGTGTTAAAGGATATCATAATACCCCGCTCGGTGAATTGAAAACAATTTTTGAATTTGAAATGTTTGGGACGGGTGTTGACGCAGGTCAAACAACTATTCGTTTGAGACATGCCTATGGAGAGCTTGGTAAATTCGGTGCTGGTCAGTATTGGAGTCCATTTATGGATATTGACGTTTTCCCAAATACTGTTGAATATTGGGGTCCCTCGGGGATGGCATTCTTCAGGAACGTCCAGTTCCGGTATATGCCTATACAGGGTGATTCCAGGTTGACATTCGCCCTAGAGCGTCCGGGTGCTTCTGCAGACCAGGGAAATTATGACGATCGTATTGAACTGAACAACGTAAAACCCAGGTTCAAGCTGCCCGATTTTTCTGCAGAGTACAGGTACGGAGGAAAGAAATGGGGTTATGTAGAGCTTGCCGGTATCCTACGTAAGATCGAATGGGAAGATCAGAATAACAGCCCCACCTATGACCTGAGCGGAGACGCCATTGGCTGGGGTTTGAATTTAAGTACCAATCTTAACCTGGGCAAAAGCACTGTATTTCGTGGGCAGTATGTATTTGGCGAAGGTATTCAGAACTATATGAACGATGCTCCAGCCGATATCGGCATAAAAAATAATTTTTCCAATCCAAGGCAACCCGTGCTTGGTGTAGCGCTTCCGGTGCAGGGCCTGGTGGCATTCATAGACCACAACTGGAGCAGCAAGCTCAGTACATCTATAGGTTATTCGTCCGTATCAATTGATAATTCCGATGGTTCAACAGATGATGCATTCAAGCATGGTGATTATGCCGTTGTGAATTTGTTGTATACGCCTGTTGAGAGAGTGATGATGGGAGTAGAGATGCAATATGGAAAGAGGACCAATTTCAGGGACGATTTCACGTCTGACATTCTGAAGATGCAGTTCTCTTTTAAGTACAGCTTCTCGCATATGTTCTACAAAGAGGCCAAGTAAAAAGTCAAAAGTTAAAAGTCAAAAATATGGGTACCAAAATAATATGTAAGGTTGTGCTGATGCTGTTGGCGCTGAATATTTCAGTGCATGTAGTCTATGCACAAAAGCCAAAGAAAACAGCTCCGGTCCCGGTAGTTGTTGACCCATCACAGGATCCGGTGGCCATTCAGAAGGCCATGGATGAAGCCTATGCTAAATTCAAGGACATCAAAGAAGGCAAGAATGCCGACTATATTAAAGAACTCGCCAGGGTTGATCCTAATATATTCGGTATAGCCATTGTGACTACGGATGGTAAGATCTATACCACAGGCGATCTTCAATCCGCTGTTTCCATTCAATCCATTTCCAAGGTGTTCACCATGGCAAGGGTGATCGAAGAACAGGGTCCCAAGGCCATTATGGACAAAATAGGAGTAGACGCAACTGGTATGCGTTTCAACTCTATCATCGCTGTTGAGTTACAAAAAGGTAAGGAGATCAATCCGCTGGTTAATCCGGGTGCTATTGCTTCCACCAGCCTGGTAAGCGGGGCAGATTCTGCGGCCAAATGGAAAAACATCCTGGCAACACATAGTGAATTTGCAGGCAGGGACCTCTATCTCGATATCCCTGTTTATATCAGTGAAGCCGGAGATAACCTGAGAAACCAGGCCATTGCCCATCTGTTGAAAGCATATGGCCGTATGTATTGGGATCCTGTAGAAGCAACCGATATCTATACCAAGCAATGTGCGATCAGTGTGAATGCAAAAGATCTGGCCATCATGGCTGGTACACTGGCCAACGGTGGTGTCAATCCGGTTACCAAGAAGAAAGTGGTGTCGCCGGAAACTGTAAAATATGTGCTGCCTGTAATGGCAACCGCGGGTTTGTATGATGATGCCGGCCAGTGGTTGTTTGCCACCGGTTTACCTGGTAAATCAGGAGTTGGCGGTGGTATTATCGCTGTTGTTCCCGGTAAGTTCGGGATCGCAGTGATCTCTCCTCCGCTTTCACCTGCAGGCAACAGTGTTAAAGCGATCTATTCGATCAGGTATATCGTAGAGGCCTTAGGCGTGAATCCATACCAGATCAAGCCCAAACAGTAGTTTCTCATGTACGTCTTGTTTATATAAATGTTGGTTGCCTGAGGTGGCCAACATTTTTGTTCATTTTGAAGATTGTAAAATATATAGACGATGTTGAGGGGTAGCACCTTGTTATTCATTTCCTGTTTCTTTTTTATTCCGGTATTTGCACAAACTGTTATTCCCGGTCCGGATAGCACCCAGGAATCAATGAATTACATTTCCTATTTTAAGCGGGGGACTCAGGTTGACAGTACCTATAAAAATATAGCCTCAGGTGAGTTCACTCCTGGTAGGGGTTTTGACCTTGTTCGCACCAGGTACGGCAGCCTGAATTTCAGTCTCTACGCTATGGCCAGGTACCTGAACCAGATGCCTGGTGAGCAAACCTGGTATGACCACCTCGGACGAGAACGGCAACTAACCGGACGAAACGACTTCTATTTTCACCGGGCCATGTTATGGTTTTCAGGCTTTGTGGGTACCCCCAAGCTCACTTATGTTGTTACTGTATGGACCATCATGCCTACACAACAGACATTGGTGTATGGCAATATTCAATACAAAATTAACAAGCATTTCAAACTGGGCATTGGTGTTGCACCCAATCTGTCTGTCCGATCGATGCAGGGGCCTTTCCCCTTCTATTCTTCCACTGACCGTACCATGGGAGAGGAATCACTTCGTGGCGGATTTACACAGGGCTTTTTTGTCCAGGGTGAGATTGTTCCAAAACTGAATTACTGGTTGATGTTGGGAAACAACCTGAGTACATTGGGTATCCAGGCATCCAAAGAAACCCGTGACCTGTCAAAAAGCGCTTCTATCTGGTGGATGCCAACTACCGGGGAATTCGGACCGCGTGGTGGCATTGGCGACCTGGAATATCATAAAAAAGCAGCTACGAGGTTTGGTATATCTTATGTCACCAGCCGTGAAGACAGATTTAATAATACCGGCACACCATCACCTGATAATACCCAGGTGAGAATGACCGATGGACTACTGTTTTTTGAAACAGGCGCCCTGGCAGATGGTGTTACAGTGAATGAAGCTGATTATAATATGATGTCGGTTGACCTTGGAGTCAAGTATAAAGGGTTCAATGCCCAGCTTGAATTTTATGGCCGCCGCCTGTCTAATTTTGATGCCGATGGTCCTGTGCCGATCAGTACAATAAAAGATGTGGGGTACAGTCTGCAGGTGTCACAAGTAGTGGTGCCAAAGAGACTGATCATCTACGGTATCAATTCCTATTTCTGGGATGAATTTAAACGGAATCCGCATGAATATGGTGGCGGATTTAATTTCTATCCCGTCAATAGCAGGAGCTGGAGACTGAATATGCAGTTGATGCGGGTGTATAAAACTTCTGCCGGGGGAACTTTTGGGTTGTATACTGGAGGACAGACGGGGAGTACTTTGACGATCGGGACGGACATACTTCTATAAGCAGGTAGCAGGTAGCAGGTGGCAGGTAGCAGGTTGCAGAAATAAATGGTTTAAAGTAAAATTAGCAAGATGAAAAAATATTCAATTTCTATTGCGGTAATGCTGATCGTATTGATAACTGCAGGGATCAGTGATGTTCATGCACAGCAGAAAAAAGTCGCAAATACTAAAACGGCAATTCCTGAAGCGCCGAAACCGCAGCTTGTTTATGAACTGAACGACGCGCATTTCCATATGACCAATTATGTGCAGGAAGGCATAGACATCAACAAATGCCTGGAGAATATGGGTACCAGGGTGGGGAGAGTTGCGCTATTCGGAATACCCGTTCAGCAACTATGGTCCTATGGCAACTCCGGAGATTTTGCGCCTACCTATTACCTGGCCAGTGACGACCCTTTGTATTATTACTCCTTTACAGATGCATTCATTGCCATGGCGTTCAAATCTCTTTCAAAAGAGAACCAGGCCCGATTCGATCCCATGATCACGGGGTTCAATCCTGCTGATATGTATGCAGTGGATCATATTAAACGGGTACTGAAAACATTCCCCGGCGTGTTCACTGGCATAGGCGAGTTTTCCATTCATAAAGAATTTGTCTCTTCAAAAGTTGCAGGACCAGTTGCCACCCTGAACAATCCGGCACTGGACAAGATCCTTGACTTCTGTGCGGAGTCCGGATTGCTGGTGATCCTGCATAATGATATCAATATGCCTTTCCCGAAAGACGGACAGGATAACTGGGATCTTCTGCAGTTTTCTGCATTAATGAAACGCCATCCAAAAACATCTATCATCTGGGCACATTGTGGCTTAGGCAGGATAGTTCGTCCGGTTACTGATCAGATCGGCATGCTCGAAAAAGCCTTGGTTAATCCTGAAGTAAATCATGTTAATATAGATCTGTCGTGGACAGAAACCGCCAAGTATATCACTTCATCGCCCGAGGCCGTGGAAAAAATGGCGGGACTGATCAATAAATTCCCAGATCGGTTTCTGATGGGGACTGATGAAGTGGCTCCACCAGATCAGAAGTCATACCTCAAGATCATGGATATGTATCAGCCATTACTGGCAAAACTTACGCCGGATGCCAGGCAGAAATTACTGAAAGGAAATTACGAACGCCTGTTTGATGCGGCAAAGGTCAAGGTGCGTGATTGGGAAAGGCTCCATGTGAATGAACCGAATAAGATACCGGCACCCACGCCTGTTTCGGGGCCAGGGACGGCGAGGTAAGCAGGTTGCAGGTGGCGGGTTGCAGGTTGCAGAAGAACAGCGAAAGTAGATATTAGAACAGTTTTGAGTCGGTAAATAAAAACGGCAGCTACCAAATGGTAACTGCCGTTTTATTTTTACTGGCAAGTAATCAGAGCGTGTTATTTATTTTTTCTTAAAATCGAATGTAACTGTTCCTCCGAGACCGAATTGGAACATGGTCACGTAGTCAGGAACTGCATAAGTTCCCCATCCCGGGTAATACCAGAAATCAGTACCAAAAGTTGAGGTGACTGACTGGATATATGCCCTGAGTTTGAATGATGCAACAGATTTAGTCGGGATCTTGATACCTACCTGTGCATCCCATCCGAATTTTGTGGTTGAATTTTCCGGGCCATCCAAAATACCAACACCCATGGCACCGCCAATGAATGGAATGATCTTGGCATCGTTTACCGCACCGGAGAAATAGTGGTTACCACCCAGAGTGATAAAATTAACCGCACCACTCTCAAACCCTTTATTGATCTGTTGACCATTGGGCCTGTAGACGGGGAAATCTGTGCCCATCCTTTGATATTTGAGCTCTATAGAGTTGTCCCTGGATGGGAAATACTCCAGGCCGGCACCCCACTGAAATCCAGCCTGAACATCTGCATATGCAGCATCAAACCTGACCCTGTCCATGAAAGTGTAACCGCCATAAGCATTCAGCGATATTGTTCCACGTTCCTGTGCGTTTGCACTTGATACCAATAGTACCAAGGCAATGATTGCTGTAATTTTTTTCATAGTTAAATGCTTGATCAATTTATTGCTTAGTTGCTTCAGGAAGCTTGGATTTGTCCAGCTCATCTATAAAAGGAATTGATTCCTGGATGCCCAGCCTGATGATGTTTTCCAGGTAGTCTTCCAGCTGGAAGAATTTAGCAGCCTGACGTCCGCCGAATTGCTTGGCAAAGCTGTCGAAATACTTCTTCTGCATTTTTGTGTAGCTGTCTGTAAGTTTAAGTTTTTTGTTCATGAGGTCAGCAGCTTTTTTGTCATCCAGTGTCTCGTACGCATTTGCATACTCCTCGATCAATACTGCTTTTTCTTTTCCAAGTGCCCTGCGTTCTTCCTCATATTTATCGTACAGGCTCCAGAATGCCGCATCCTGTTCAGCCGGGATCTTCATATAGGCTTTCACCAATTCTGCTTTTTCCTTGCCGAAAGTGGCCTGGAGTATCTGCAGGTCGTCCTTATTGGACTGGGCCATACCGGCAAATGCGAACATTACAAATAAAACTGCTAACACTACTTTTTTCATGGTCTTTGTTATTTAAATGGTTGTTTTACTAAAAATTGAAATGGTGGTCAAAGGTAGAAAAAACGACTGCCGAAAGAGTCATTTAACTGTTACATGTACATTCCGGATTCCGAATGCCGTATTCCTGATTATCATTCAATACGGAATACGGAATACACAATTCGGAATTAAAAATTAAACACCTCCCTGATAAACATGATCCCGATATATTTATTTGGCGGGATATAAGCAGAGAAAAGCTCCTTAGTGTTCTTGGCTGTGAAACTCTTATTGAAATCAGACCACATCGTGACCCAATTGATATCCTTATTGGCAACGGCCTGGTTATTGATCTTGCTCAATACCGGGTCGTTTATGTATTTGGAGCCGATATTCCTGGTGGAGATGATCTGCGCATCCGGATTGCTCTGGAATACCTTCATCACTTCATTATATCCGCCACATGAACCCAGGTATACCAGTTCAGCTGATTCCGGAAGTCGTTTTATACTCTTATGCAGGTGGTAGCTGTGACCCCTGTGTGTAAAATAGGTGATATTCAATCCAGCATCTTCAATGGCCTTCATCATTTCGTCCTGGGCAGCAGCATCACCAACTGAAGTATTGACTTTATTGAGGTATATCAGCATCGGGTTGCCGCTATTTGACCGGAAAACCAGATAATTCCCCTTGTCTTCCCGGGTCCATTCTTTCGCCGGTAAAAAATTTAGATAATTTCCAAATGAGGTAACGCCATCTTCATCGTCATAAAATAATCCTACCTGAACTATCGTGTCGCGGTTTTTAAGCCTTTCTACCGGCATTACTTCATACTTGGCTTCTATCTCCTTTAACTTTCCACTGATGCTGTCGTTCAGGATCCCTTTAAAACCGTTGTACATACGTTGGATCAGCAGGTCTGCATAAAGTTCCCTGGCTTTTCTCCGATCGACAGAGTCGATAATTACCTGTTTGGCTTTTTTGAAATCCCTGATGTCGTACAGGATCTCTGAAATGGTCATGCCATGCAGGATCAGGTCCTGATCAGTTTGTAAAGAATTGATATGCCTGTCAATGTATTTCAGGAATGTGGTCGCAAACTTTTCTTCGTTCATGTTCCTGATCAGTTTGCCCGTCATGCCGTATCCACCGCAGACAGAAAGGAAATTCCCGAAATGATAGTATCCTATCCTTTCAAAAAAATTCTCAAGTCCCTCTTTTTCTACTCTGGCCAGAAACTGGTTGAAGGTGTAAATAAAGCTTGATGTGTAAAACACAGATTCACCGCCAAGGATAATGAAATAAAGATCCTGTGCACTTAACCCGCTGAGTACATAAAAACGTTCTTTTTCTGCCGATTCATGTAACTGATTGATCGGCTCAATGAACATTTTTGCAATTTCTTTATGTGTGTACTCAAAGTAACCATACATATAAGCCTTAACCGTGGGGTCTTCGCTAGTCCTTAGTCTTATCACTTCATTGGTATAGGCTTTAATATATTTGGCCGGAGTACCCGCAAGCTGCATCACAGAATCAATGGTAATACGGTTTTCGTAGATCGCCACGCCAAAAGGGATCAGTTTGTTCAGATTTTTCTGACCCTTTATAGTGGCTGCCGCCTTGACATAAGTTTTAGTGGAAGCATCGGCGATCTTCTGCATTTCAGGGTTCTGCAACTCTGCTATGAAACGTTCGGGATCTTCATTTACAAAATAATGCATAACTGTATCTACAAACCTGCTGTACTGGGGGTCGTAGATTTTCTGGGGAACAATGCGGGTGTTGATCACCATTTCCCTCAGCGTCACAGCTCTTGCAATGGTGTCTCCGATTGGGAGCCCTATAAATGCATTGGCAAGAATCCTGGATTGATTGAGTCCCGCTGTTCTCAATATTGGTACGATAGATTCTTTTTTGTAGGTGTTTAATAACTCAATGAAAAATGTATTGACAGCCGGTACCCGCAACTTCGATATTTTTCTCCTGTCAAGTTCCATGTTGGTATTCCCGAACAACCGGATCAATATGGTTTCTATCGGGTCGCCATCGATCACCAGTTTTGACTGCACCAGTGAATCACATGTTTGATTGTAGAAATGTGCTACATATGAATCAAATGCCGGACTGATCGACCTTTCGGTCATTCTTTTGAAGATCTTCTCCTTTTCAGCAGCATAATTCAACTGGGCAATAGAATGAAACCCAACTGCAATACACAGTATCGTACCAAGTATATATTTCATAAGTCGCTAAAATAGACAAAACTCACGCCCTCAGTCCTGATATTCATCATTTGACACCTGATTGTGGTTAATTGCCTTCTTTTGATTGTGAAATTTGATTTTATCTTACTTTTGGGTTTAACCGGCAAAAAATTGCCTAATGGAAAACGATTTTAATAAAATTGGAGAGTCAGTAAGAAGCCGACGTGAATATCTGGGCTATACCCAGAACGATGTTTCCGAGATCAGCGGCGTGGCAGAACGCACCATCCGCTCCATTGAAGGAGGTGAAAACACCAATCTTTCCAACCTTGTAAAGGTGATGGATGTACTCGGATTGGAATTGTCTGTACAGATAAAACATTTGGAAAATGAATAAACTGAATGTTTGTCCTGGTACTTTGAAACCAGGCTTCGAAACCTATTCACCACGCTGCATCAGGGAAGTATTCAATGGCAGTGTCATTGATCACTTGCTTCATATCGATTTTCCGGAAACGGGCTCTGACACCTTCCTGCTTAAACTTCATCGCCGAAAGATCAGCCTGTCCAGTGATGGTCAGTATATCTTAAAAATTGCACCGCGCGATATGATCAATGCAGAACAATATCCTGCCAATATGCATCTTACCATGCAACTGGCATCTCAGGTGTTTGATATCCCGACTGCAAGATCTGCGTTGATCTTCCTCGAAGACGGGACTCCTGCCTACGTCACGCGTCGATTCGATATAAAGAAAGATGGGAGTACATGCAAAGTTGATGATTTTGCATCTTTGGCCAGGCTCACGGAAGCCAATACAGGCGCTCATTACCGGTACCAGCTGTCTTATTTTGACATGTCGCAGCTGATAGATAAATATTTCCCTGCCGCCATTCTGGCTAAGGAACAGTTATTCAGGATGGTGGTGTTCAATTACCTATTCTCTAACGGTGACGCTCACCTGGAGAATTTTTCGCGCATTGATTGTGAGGGAAATGGTGATGGCCAGCTGGCGCCGGCCTACAACCTGGTGAATACGGCCCTGCACGGAGACGATGGCGACCTTGCACTATTGGGAGGATTATATGAACGTGATTTTGAGAAACTGAGTTTCAAAACACTGGGCTATTATGGTTACGATGATTTCTTCCAATTCGGCATGAAGATGGGCTTGGTATCGTTCAGGGTTAAACGATTCATGGATCAGCTCCTGGGATCCAAAGAAGAAGTAGCCGGCATGATAAGCCGCTCGTTTTTGAGTGATGATATGAAAACAGATTACTACAGGCTTTACGAGGCAAGGCACGCAAAACTCGCCAGTTCTTTTTCCGGTCTGAATAAAGGCTGATCAGGACCAGCGGCATGCCTTTTTCATTATTTCAGTTTACATTGTTGCCATGAAAAAGATCATAGCATGTATTGCCTTTATCATTAGTGGAGTCCAGGCTTTCCCCCAGGCTTTTCCTGATTCCATGGTGCATAAGATCGATCAGCTTTTTTCGAGGTGGGACAATAAGTACGGTCCCGGCTGTACCATTGGTATCATACAGGGGGATTCCCTGGTATTTGCCAAAGGATATGGCATGGCCAACCTGGAATACAATATTCCCAATGGTCCGGAGACCATTTATCATATGGCCTCTGTATCCAAGGAATTTACAGGGTATGCATTGGTATTGCTGGAGAAACAGGGCCGGCTTAGGCTGGATGATGACATCAGGAAATACCTGACCTGGTTTCCGGATATGAAGGAAAAGATCACCATCCGTCATTTGCTGAATCACACCAGCGGGATCAGGGACCAGTGGCAGCTTCTCGCCATTTCAGGCACCAGGCTGGATGACGTGATTACCCAGGAGCATATCATCAAATTACTAAGTAAACAACGGGAGCTGAATTTCAAACCCGGGGACCGTTATCTCTATTGCAACAGTGGATATACCCTGTGTGCCGAGATCGTAAAGGCGGTCACGGGTAAAACACTGAGACAGTTTACGGATTCTGCGATATTCAAACCCCTGGCGATGAACAATACACATTTTCACGACGACTATACAGAGATCGAAAAAAACAGGGCCTATTCTTACAGCCGTCGCGGAGTAAGTTATGCCAATAGTATTTTGAGTTATTCCAACGCCGGCGCTACCAGCCTGTTCACCAATATCCCTGATCTGAGTAAATGGGTGATGAATTATTATCATACGGTGGCGGGCGATCAAAAAGATATTGAAGAACTCACAAAAAACGGGGTACTCAATTCCGGCAGGGAAACTGACTACGCGCTTGGCATCGTTTCAAATACCTATAAAGGATGGCGGCAATACTCCCATGGCGGTTCCGACGCGGGTTTCAGAACTTATTTGTCTGTATTCCCCGACCTGAAAATGGGCTTCCTTGTATTCAGCAATTTCGGTGAATTCAATTCAAGTGAAAGAACCTATGCACTGGCAGATCTTTTCATAAAGGATACCAGCTCGGCAGTAACTACAGCGAGTAAAATTGACAGTTCAAAAACATTACTTACGGATTCTTCCCGATGGAAGGTCTTATCGGGGAATTACATTACGGATGAAGGAATGCGGGCCCAGTTCAACTGGCTTACCGGCAGGCTTACTTATATTGTCAATAATAATTTCAGGGTATTGGCCAGTTACTCCAAAGATACCCTGGCGGATCTTACTGATCCTGCAAGAAGAATGGTATCAAAGGTCCAGGGGAAAGACACACTGATCAATGTATTCACCCCAGGTGGTGATTTTCGGTTTAAGAAATTTCAACCGGGGAAACTGTATTCGGATGATGAGCTTAAAAAGTATACAGGCACCTACTACAGTGATGAACTGGAATGCAGTTATAGTATTATATTGAAAGACCATCAGCTATTCCTGGCAAATCCCAAGTACAGCGATGCGCGGTTGATTCTTGTTGGTGATGATCAGATGAGCTGTGGAATTTGGTGGATGAACAACTTGTTGATGCAAAGAGGCCGAAAGAATGAAGTGACGGGCTTTGAAGTGAATAACGGAAGGGTGCTTCATTTGAAATTCAGGAAAATCTGATTAGTGTGCTTGCCGGTTAATGTGTTAGCCGGAGAGTGCACCAGATAAATATGAAAGAGAATAGACGAGCCGATCACTTCCCTGCTTATCTAATGCATTCTCCGGCTAACACACTATCCGGCAAGCACACTTAGAATAGAAATTAATCAAAGATGAACAATGCTGTTAAGGTGGGCTCCCTGACAAAACAAGATACCTGGATCTCGATATTGATCATAGGGCTGATGTTTTTTATTTTCGGATTCGTATCCTGGGTCAATTCCATCCTTATCCCTTATTTTAAGATCGCCTGTGAGCTCACCAATTTCCAGGCATATTTTGTTGCCTTCGCGTTTTATATTTCCTATTTCGTGATGTCAGTTCCTTCTTCTTTTTTATTGAAGAAGGCGGGGTTTAAAAAAGGTATGATGATTGGCTTCTGGATCATGTCGCTGGGCGCTTTCATTTTCATACCAGCCGCCTTCAGCAGAACTTACGGAGTGTTTCTGATGGGCCTGTTCACCCTGGGGACAGGACTTGCCATTCTGCAAACCGCGGCCAATCCATATATCACTGTGCTTGGGCCTAAAGAAAGTGCAGCGCAGCGGATCAGTATCATGGGCATCTGTAATAAAGGTGCCGGCATATTGGCGCCCTTGATCTTTGCTGCTGTTGTTTTGAAAGCAACAGACAGCGAGCTGTTCAAACAGTTGCCGGTTATGGGTGAAGTGGAAAAGGCAGCTGCACTGGATGAACTCGTGACGCGTGTAATTGTACCTTATACAGTAGTTGGCATAGTGTTATTTGTATTGGGACTGTTTGTGAGGTACTCACCACTTCCGGAGATCGATACCGATAATGAAGAGGCAGCTGTTGCAGAGTCAAATGCAGGCAAAACAAATATCTTCCAGTTTCCACACCTGATCCTGGGTGCGGTAAGTATTTTTCTGCATGTAGGTACGCAGGTGATCGCCATTGATACCGTGATCGGGTATGCAGGTTCCATGAATATTCAACTGCTGGAGGCGAAGGTATTTCC
>JAHEFC010000145.1 GCA_024640385.1 Sphingobacteriales bacterium | reverse complement strand
TGACCATCCGTGGCGATCGGAAAGATGCGTTCCTGGAGAAAGGATCAGGGTTGGGCAAAACTTTTGTCAGTGGAAGATCCAGGTTCCTGGGCTGGCTTCCTACTCTCCGGATTGATTTTATCTTCCTCGATCCCGAAATGGAAGTCATGCAGTTTAGCCAGGTCACCAGGCAAATATCCGATCACAAGGGACTGGTCACTGACATAGAACTACCTAAAAAATGATATTTTTGGGGCATGTCATTGAAAGTATATAATTCCCTGAGCAGGCAGAAGGAAACATTTGAATCGATAACACCCGGACATGTTGGACTTTATGTATGCGGCCCTACGGTGAGCGGTGAATCTCACCTGGGTCATGCACGTCCTTTTATCACCTTTGATATCATCTTCAGGTACCTGACCTACCTGGGCTATAAAGTGCGCTATGTAAGGAATATAACAGATGCAGGCCATTTTGAGGAAGAAGGCAGGGAGGCGGAAGACAAGATCTCTAAAAAAGCCATCCTGGAAAAACTGGAGCCCATGGAGCTGGTACAGAAATACACCAACCTTTTCCATTGGGCGATGAAGCAGTTCAATAACCTTGATCCAACCATTGAGCCCACGGCAACAGGTCATATTGTTGAACAGATCGTGATGATCGAAAAGATCATTGCTGATGGTTATGCCTATGTAGCCAATGGATCAGTGTATTTTGATGTAGAAAAATATCACAGTGATTTCGGGAAAAAAGGAATGCCCTATGGGATCCTGAGCGGCCGGGTGATAGAAGAGCAGATGGAAACCACCCGTGAACTGGAATCGCAGGATGAGAAAAGAAACAAATCTGATTTCGCATTGTGGAAGAATGCTGCCCCGGAACATATCATGCGCTGGCAAAGCCCATGGGGTGTGGGTTTCCCGGGCTGGCATATTGAGTGCTCGGCCATGAGTACAAAATACCTTGGGGAGCAGTTCGACATACATGGTGGCGGAATGGATCTGCAATTTCCGCATCACGAGTGCGAGATCGCACAGAGTGTGGTTTGCAATCATCATATTCCCGCCAGGTACTGGCTGCACAATAACATGATCACTATCAACGGGAAGAAGATGGGCAAGAGCTATAACAATGTGATCAGGTTAAGCGAGTTGTTCAGCGGCGATCATCCGATACTGCAGCAGGCTTATACGCCTATGACCATCAGGTTCTTCATTCTGCAAACCCATTACCGCTCCACACTTGATTTCAGTAATGAAGCACTGCAGGGAGCAGAAAAGGGGATGAAGAGATTGTGGGAAGCTTATGAACTGCTGCTCCAGATGAAACACGATCCGGCTAAACAGGTGGATGCGGAAGTTGAAAAACAACTGCTTGCACTGGCTGCGGAATTCGATGAATTCATGAACGATG
Organism: Sphingobacteriales bacterium; assembly: GCA_024640385.1. Classification (GTDB taxonomy): domain Bacteria; phylum Bacteroidota; class Bacteroidia; order Chitinophagales; family Chitinophagaceae; genus Pollutibacter. The sequence goes on along the minus strand of JAHEFC010000145.1, from coordinate 7,756 downwards.
ACTTCAATACCGCCAAAGTACTTGCCAATATGTTCACCATGGTGAACCTGATCAACTCGTTCAAAAGTGGTGCATTGGAAAAGGCCACCCTTTCAGCAGATGCCATTGATACGCTCCAAAAAAGGATGAAGCAGTATCTTGAAGATATTTTTGGATTGGAAGGTGAAAGGGCAGGGGATAATGACAAGCTCGACGGTGTGCTGAAACTGATCATCGATATCCGCAAAGAAGCCCGCAGCCGCAAAGATTTCATGACCTCCGATAAGATCAGGAACTCCCTGCAGGAGATGGGCATCGTTTTAAAGGATGAAAAGGATGGGTCTGTCAGCTGGTCTCTCAGCTAGACCGATCCAGAGAGTCAGTGAGTAAGAGAGTAAGAGAGGCAGATTGTTCTTTCTCTCTTTCTCTCTGACTATCTGCCTCTCCAATCAGAGAATTGACGCTTTTCATGAATTGACATTCAAACCCATTCACCCAGGCCCGGTACCTTTCGTTCTTTTTCTTATCGTAGAATAAAAGGCATTCTTCGATTTTCGAAATCTCAAAATCTTCTGCAAACATGCCGGCACCGATCCGGCTGGCATCACGTGCATTGCAGTACTGTTCATAATGCCCCTTAACCGGCACCATCATGACTGGTTTGTCAAGATACATGGCCTCGCATACTGATTCAAAACCGGCTGTGCATACCAAACCTTTGCACCTGGACATCAGATCGAGAAATTTAGTATCGTTCAACGAATAGAATACCAGGTTCTCGTGAAGCCTCAGCTCCCCTTTATGCTGTTCTTTAACCTCTTTACTGTCCGTAAAGCAAACCAGTTTTACGTCAGGGTTCTTTTTGTGATATTTTACTATATCCTGTGCATAGCCGCTGTTCAGCAGATAGACCAGGATGAAATCTTCTTCCGTACTGTTCAGTGCGAAGATCTGCTTGCGCAACAAAGGAGGACAGACCTCCAGTTTCTTATTCATCGCCTTTGGTATGTCGTACATGGAAATAGCCAGTTGCAGATCGGATCCATGAGCCGTGAGCCTGGTATACCAGGTTATGGCCCATGACTGGAGGTTATGGCCACCGGGAAAACGGAATCGGGGATGGAGGTAGATATACTGATGAGCGATGGCAATGATCCGGGCCGGACATTTATTTGTACTGGCATAGCAGGCTATAAGAGGCTCATAGAAATTGATAATGATATCAGGCTGGTGTTCTTTAATGGTTCTGCTGATGATCTTCAGGCTGCTCCTGTATTCATTTATCCTGAGCAGATTATCGATCACTGTGCTGCCCAGCCTGATCGACTTGCTTTTGTTGTCTGTTGTGAAATTCGGACTGGCGACTGATATAACAGGGACATTGAATTTCCTGGTAAAGAATTCAGGGATCTGCCTGTTTTTGCTACTCCCAACTATCACACAGGAAACCGTATGGCCATGGTTCGTCAACATTTCATACACTGCGATAGCCTGTGTCAGATGCCCCCGGCCTTCTCCCTGTACTGCAAAAACAAATTTCTTACTGCTCATATTGGGTGTTTAAAATAGATTCCAGTTCATCTTCCCAGTCTCCGATAAAATCGATGGTTTCAGTTTGCTGACCTTCGCGATATTGTTTCAGCCATTCTTCATAGTAAACTATTTCCCATTCGCCCGACGTTGATTCTACCAGGGCGCTCATGGTTTCCACCCAGTCTCCTGAATTCAGGTAGTGGATGTTGTTGATGTACTTATTGTCAGGATGATGGATATGTCCGCAGATCACACCGTGGCAATGTTCGGCTTTGGCTACTGCACAGAGTTCCTGCTCATAGTCTGATATGAAACTCACAGCCTGCTTCACTTTTTGTTTGACGATCTGGGACAATGAATAATAAGGAAGGTTTCTTCTTCTCCTGTAGTTATTGTAATGCCTGTTCATCCATAACAGAAAAGTATAGCCCACATCACCCAGCCTGGCGATCCATTTGAGATTGGTGGTGACTGAATCAAAAATATCACCATGTACCACGAAGTATCTTTTTCCTGCTGATTCAATGATATGATGACGTTGTATGGAGAAGTTTCCAAGTTGCAGCGGTAACACTTCGTCCAGGAAATCGTCGTGGTTGCCCCGCAGGTAGATCACTTCGGTATTGGTGCGGGAAAGCCACTTCATGATCAGCTTGAAAAATGCAGTATGTTTCTTCTTCCAGCGCCCTGATTTCCGGAGCTGCCACCCGTCGATGATATCGCCGTTCAGTATCAGTCTTTCGCAGGCATGGTGACGAAGAAAATGAACTACTTCCCTGACCCTGGAATTCTGGATGCCCAGGTGTATATCAGAGAGTACGATGGTTTTGACTTGTGTTTTCAAGCAGAATGGGGTTTTACGAATTTCTCGTTCCGGTATTAATTGAATATTGATAAATGGTTATTGAATTATTAACTACATCGGTACATTTGGGTATGTACCAAAAAAAACTGGGGAAAGACAAGGTCTTAAAGCGCCTGATCAAGGAGCACGGCGAGATAAAAGTGACAAAGAAGAAGAATGCCTACCTCTACTTGTGCCTGTCCATTTTAAGTCAGCAGTTGTCAACAAAAGTGGCACGGGTGATCAAAGACAGGTTTTTACAACTCTATGAAGGCAAATTTCCCACTCCCCAGCAGATCGTAGATACACCCGTGACAACCTTCAGGGGTATTGGCTTTTCCAATGCCAAGGCCAGCTATATCCATAATGTAGCCCGGTTTGCGATGGAGCAGGGTATGGAAGATAAAAAGCTGAACAAGATGACTGATGACGAGGTGATCGATTACCTGGTGCCCATTAAAGGAGTGGGAAGATGGACGGTTGAAATGTTGCTTATGTTTACATTGGGCCGTGAAGATGTTTTCGCTGTTGATGACCTGGGTATCCAGAATGCGATGGTCAATTTATACGGTATCGATAAAACAGATAAGAAAAAGATGAAGGCAGATATGATGCAGATCGCCGAAGCATGGAAACCATTTCGCAGTTATGCTTGTTTACATCTCTGGCGCAGTTTAAATAATTAGATAGAAAAATAGGGAGATAGGAAGCCCTTCGCTTACTATCTCCCTATTTTTCTATCTCTCTATCTATTTAACGATCTTCAACTCCTTAATAATATTAGCTCCTCCTCCCAGTTTATCTACACACCAGAGCACGTAGCGGATGTCTACGCAAATAGTACGGTTGAGGTCTTTGTCAAAGGCGATCTGGTGACTGAGTGCTTCGTAGTTGCCATCAAAAGCCAGACCGATCAGTTCACCATTTCCATTCAATACGGGAGATCCTGAATTGCCGCCGGTGATATCGTTGTTGGTAGTAAATCCAACTACCATGATATTCCGGGCCGCATCTTTATACTGGCCGAAATCTTTATTGGTCACCAGTTCCCTGTACCTGTCAGTAAGATCGAATTCATAATCCCCCGGTTTGTATTTCTCCATTACACCGTTAGTGGTTGTTACATAATCATAAGTAACGGCATCCCTTGGTTTATATGATTTTACTGAACCATAACTCACTCTCATGGTAAATACAGCATCGGGGTATCTCTTCTTGCCGGGTTCCATCTGAGCAACCCCTTTAAGATAAAGCCTTCCGGCATCGCTGTTTGCTGCGGCAAACTGGCTGTATATAGGGGCAAATTTACTGTCGTAGTTGCGCATGAACTGGCTTACAGTGGAAAAAGCCGGATCATTCTGAAGCGCTACTGCGTCAGGATTTTCAACGAACTTCTTCCATTTGTCGTTATTGAGGACCATGGTGGTACCAAGCAAATTCTTTGCAAATTTCTCATAGGTGATCCTGTCTTTCAGGTCACCGAACTGGCTCCTGATGCTTTCATAAAATCCGATCGGGTGCTGATTCTTGTCAATGTTATTATAGAACATCTGCAATACATCACGGATGATATTCTGCTCTGCATCATCTTCATAGCCAGCGAGGAAATTCTGCCTGTTCTTATCCAGTGAGGCGATCAGTTTTTTCACATCTGCATTGTCCGGTCCTTTCTTGACCAGTTCCGATTCCAGCAACATCAGCGATGAGGCGAAAGCCAGTGTGGTGCTTCCCAGGATACCTTCGCGGAGGTACATGCGATGTTTAGCATAAGGCCTCCATTTATCATAAGCCTTGCCCCAGTCTGAAAAGATATTTTCAAATTCAGGTTTTCCTTTGGCCCAAGCCTGGAACTTCTGTTCATCGGCGAGTTTCTGTTCGTAAACTTTATACTTCAGTAATTGCTTGGTTTCCCCATCGTAGAATTTCCAATAGTTTGCAATACTGGCATAAGAAGATGCAAGTTTGAGTTTGATCTTCTCATCTTTCTTCATTTCGTCAAACATGTGCTTGAGTCTCATTTCCCTTAGCGCTACCAGGGTAGGATTTTCCACTTCGGTTTTTAATTTAACGCCATAAGAGGATTCGTATCGGTTGGTAGAGCCGGGGTAACCCCAGATCATCGAGAAATCTCCTTCCTTCACACCTTTCAGGGATACAGGAAGTACATATTTAGGTTTGAACGGCACATTGGCTGCATTGTAATCTGCTGGTTTGCCATCCTTGTTCATGTATACTCTCCAGATGGAAAAATCACCAGTATGGCGGGGCCATTCCCAGTTGTCGGTATCACCACCGAATTTGCCCACATTCTCCGGAGGTATACCCACCATCCTTACATCGTTATAGGTCTGGTAGACAAACAACAGGTATTGGTTCCCTTTGAAATGCGGCGTTACGCGGGCACTGATCTTTTCATCGGCCTTACTGTACCGGGCACTGATGGCGGCAGACGTTTCCTGCACTTTCTTCGCCCTGTCAATGCCGGTGAGGGTGCCAATGGCGCTGTCCATTTCTTTGGTGACATCCTCTATTTTCAAGAGGAACTGGACAGATAGACCAGGTGCTGGTATTTCTTCAGTTTTTGTTTTCGCATAGAACCCGTTCTTGAGGAAATTGTTCTGTACGGTACTTGCATGTGCCACTTCGTCGTAGCCGCAATGGTGATTGGTGAATACCAATCCTTCATTGCTTACGATCTCGCCGGTACATCCTCTTCCGAAGATCACTATGGCATCTTTCAGCGAGGGTTTGTTGATATTGTACAATTGATCTTTGGTGAGTTTAAGTCCTTTCTTCACCATATCGTCGTAGATCTGCTGCCCTAACAGATGCGGCAGCCACATACCTTCATCAGCACTTGCAATAAATACGTTAAGCAGGAGAACTGCTGCGATCAGAATTTTTTTCATGGTACATTCTGTTGATTTAAATATTCTTTGGTTGTTCTTCAGGTTGCAATGTGTCCCAAAGCAGGTCTTTCAGTTCCTGCAGACCTTTTTGTGTTACAGCAGAAATGAAAACGTGGGGGATATTTTTAGGCAGTTCTTTGGTTATGGCTTCTTTCAGTTCATCATCCAGCATATCAGACTTGCTGATGGCGATCACAAAGTTCTTATGCAGGAGTTCCGGATTATACATCTCGAGTTCATTTAACAGGATATTAAATTCTTCGCGATGGTTCTTGCTGTCGGCAGGGATCACAAACAGCAAAATGGAATTTCTTTCAATATGCCTGAGGAACCTGTGCCCCAGTCCCTTGCCTTCTGCAGCGCCCTCAATGATACCGGGCAGGTCTGCCACGCAAAAAGATCTTCCATCCCGGTATTCAACCATGCCAAGCTGCGGTACCAGTGTAGTAAATGCATAGTCCGCGATCTTGGGTTTGGCTGCCGAGATCACCGAAAGCAGCGTGGATTTTCCGGCATTGGGAAATCCAACAAGGCCCACATCGGCAAGTACTTTCAGTTCAAGAACTTTCCAGCCTTCCACTCCGGGTTCTCCCGGCTGGGCGTATTCAGGAGCCTGGTTGGTAGGGGTGGCGAAATGGGCATTGCCCAGGCCACCTCTTCCTCCACGAAGCCAGACCACAGTTTGCCCGTCTTCCAATATCTCTGCTTCCTTTTCTTCGGTTTCCGCATCACGGGCTACCGTACCCAGGGGTACTTCTATGATGATGTCTTTACCATCCCGCCCGCTCATATTGTTTTTGTCGCCTCCTTTTCCATCTTCAGCCAGCACATTTTTGTAATAACGAAGGTGGAGCAGGGTCCAGAGGTTTTTATTGCCTTTGAGAATGATATTGGCGCCGCGTCCGCCATCGCCGCCATCAGGACCAGCCTGGGCGTTGAATTTAGTGCGCAGGAAATGTTTGCTTCCTGCACCACCGTGTCCTGTACGGCAGAAAATTTTTATCTGGTCAACGAAATTGGAGCGCTCCATGGTAATTAAAAATTGAGAAGTAAAAAGTAAAAAAATTGGAATCCTTTTTAATTTTTACTTCTTACTTTTTACTTGTTCCCAAGTGTGATACAATACTTCTTGCGAAGGTCTTCCTGGTTCAATAGCGGCTAAGGGCTCGCAAGGTAACCATTCTGCCTGAATCTCGGCGGGTAAACGCTGGTAAAGCCTGGTTCCTTCCGTTTTCCAGTTGATCATTTCATCACTCACGGACCTGATGATCCGGGCCGGATTTCCGGCCACCAGGCTCCTCGGGGGGATCTTTTCATCGGCTTTCACAAACGACAATGCCCCCACGATGCATTCTTCCCCGATCTCCACATTGTCCATGATCACAGCATTCATGCCTATCAATGAGTTAGAGCCTATAATAGCGCCATGTATGATGGCGCCATGCCCTATATGGGCTCCTTTTCTTAAGATCACGGTAACTCCGGGAAACATATGTATCACGCAGTTCTCCTGCACATTGCAGCCATCCTCAATAATTATGCCGCCCCAGTCGCCCCTCAAAGCAGCTCCCGGACCTATGTAAACATCTTTCCCAATGATCACGTTTCCGGTCACCGCGGCAGCCGGATGCACAAATGAAGAGGGATCAACAACGGGCCTAAATCCTTTGAAAGCGTAGAACATGTTCAGATATTTTGTTTCGGAATTGGTTCTCCCCGTTTTTTCCGGTTTACCTTGTTGATCATAACCACAGTCAGCCAGATCACTGCCGCTATTCCGCCAATAGCTACAATGGCAGCCAATACTTCAGCTCCTCCACAGCCAATGGCACAGGCAAGAAGTAAAACTCCCATGGAGAGCAATAATGCCAGCAGTATAATGGCAATGATGTCTCCGGTTTTGTCGTTTTGCTCTCTATTATTTTGAAGGACCCATTTTTTTGACTGGAACTTCAATTCTTTCCTTAGCGTTCTCCCATCTTTTTTTGAAAGCTTCCGGTGATGGCTCTGGAAATCGGAAAGTATTTTCTCTGAAGCTTTGTATTTGAAAACTGTGCTGTCTGTTACACCTGAAGCTGCATATAAGGAATGGTTCTGTTCTTTTTGAAGCAGATTGGTATTGAACAGTATGGTCAAAAGGATAAAACCCTGGAGGGTCAGTGCCAGATCAAAGGATTTTCTGGCATAGTATTTCTTTTTACCAGGATAAAATAAAACAAGCGGGATAAAAAATAAAAGGATCGAAAAAAATAGCTGAGCAGTGAATTCAATCCCCTTCTGCAGCAGGAGCTGCGATAGCAGGAATGCAAGATATGCTAATAGGAAATGTGCCAGGGCGATCAAAATCCAGGCAGTATTTTGATTTTTCTTTGCCCAGTATGAGATCTGTTTCATGTATGTGTTTGGGATTTGGTGCTTATTTGAATAAAGGTCAGATCAGGGTTTTACCAGTTCTGAAACAGGTGCCTTTGAACAAGGCAACCTGTTCGTT
>JAHEFC010000450.1 GCA_024640385.1 Sphingobacteriales bacterium | reverse complement strand
TGGGATTCTGAAAAAGGCCTGCTGGCGGATACGCCTGAAAAAACTGAATTCAGCCAGCATGCCAATATACTGGGGATACTTACCAATTCCGTTGAGCAGTCAAGGCAGAAAGATCTTTTGCAGAAGATAATGAAGGACAAGTCAATTACCCAGGCTACCTACTATTTCAAATTCTACATGTTTGAAGCCATGAAAAAGACCGGCCTCGGAAATGAATACCTGGGGCAATTGAAGCCCTGGTATGATATGCTGGATATGGGCCTGACAACCTTTGCGGAAAATCCAGAGCCAACCAGGAGTGATTGCCATGCGTGGAGTGCATCCCCCTTATATGAAATGCTTTCCATGGTGGCTGGCGTAATGCCTGCTGCCCCTGGATTTTCAAAAGTTCTGGTCAAACCCAATATGAGCTATCTGTCCAGCCTGATCTCCACAGTTCCGCATCCGGCAGGTGATATCAAAGTGATCATCAATAAAAACGGCAGGCAGGCCAGGGTCATTGTAGAACTGCCACCAGGGCTGAGTGGAGAGCTAGAGTGGGAAGGCAAATTATATCCTCTCAATCCTGGCAGGAAGGAATTCAACTTTTGACGGTGAACACCCGGGCAGGATTTTTCACCAGTAATTGTTCAACGTCCTGAGTTGAGAAATTATTTTTTTTTAGGTATGGGATGAACTGGTCAAAAATGGTTGTGTAGTCGCGGAATTTTTTTGAAGGGTCTACAACATCATACCAGCCCGCATCATGCGAAATGATCACCTGGCCAAGAAGGCCGGAGGCTTTCATTTTTTTAAGCCGTTCAAGGTTTTCTTCCAAATTATCCCCGCTGATATTATCGAAAGATATCCATGCCCCTTTTTTTGCAGCTTCTATTTGCATTGAAAGGTCTTTTTCATTTTGTGCATGTATCCAGATCCAGCTGGAAAGCGGTACGTTTTTCGATTGAAGCATTTTCATTTCTTCCATAGCGGGAATACCCCCATTGCTGGTATGGACACCAATAGGAAGACCAGTTGATTTGTATGTAATTGCTGCAGCCTCCAGGATCTTGATGATATTCTCCGAAAACGGGTGATCGTCTACACCTATCTTCATGAATCCGGGTCTTATGCCGGTTCCATCTATACCTTTCCTGGCTTCGTTAATCCATTCAGCTGCGATCTGTTCCGAAGAAAGTTGTTTGATCTTAGAAGGAATGAATTTTTCTTTTGCAGCACCATACCAACCTGTATTGGTTATGATATGAAGATCTGATTGTGCTGATAACTGCTGTAGCAGTCGCACATCTCTCCCAAGATAATTTGGTGTGCAGTCAACCAGTGTTCTGCAGCCTTTTGACCTTAGTGATCTTAAGTGGGGCAATACATGGTCAATTACCTGTTGCCTGTCATATCGGCCGGGAAATGATCGGTCAGCTCCTGCGAAATCAACCAGTATATGTTCATGAACCAGGGTGATACCCATCTTTTCAGGTGATACAGGTCCGTTTACGGTGATCACCTTGCCATTCTGCACAGGTGCCATGCAGCCTGCCGCTGCAAACAGGGAAGACCTCAGAAATGTCCGTCTGTTTAGGCTCATGCATCTTAAAAATACGGATTTCTACCTTGTAATAATTTTGATCAGGGTGCCTGAACTGATCTTGTCGCTGAGTTCTATCCCATTTAAAATGGCATGCTCTTCCAGCTTGTCGTCCGCAACATTCCTGTTTTTGAGCGCGTCTCTTAATGTGGCGCCATTCGCGGTTACCACGCTTATGCGTTGTGGTTTCCTGTTAATGATGGCCTGGTCTGTCAGCTGTTTGAAATTCTTCATGGTGGCACCAAATATTTCAACATAGTTGTTGAATTTTTCTGCCTGTGCTGCCCCTATGAGATGGTAAATATTGTTTCCGTAAGAAATAAAATAAGACAGGGTACGTATAACTGCTCCTCCCTGCTGTTGGGGTTGCTGATCAGCCACCACTACCAATGCGGGTAAGCCATTCACAGACGATTCTTTTGAATCCACTGGCGTAAGTTTATACTGCTGCATGGCGGTGGATGCGGCGTCCTGTAATGACAGGCCTTTGGCCAAAGTGAGCATCATCAGTGCTGCCCCGTCTTTTGGAGCCATCTGGAAACTCTCAGGGGAGTTCTGATAACTCCAACCCTGTGGAATCGGGAACTGGAGCTTCAATACTGGATGGTAAAAAGTATTGTTTTCTACGAAACCTTCCTTTGGATCCTGCCCGTACATCATGCCGTTAATTTTCTGCAGGTATGCGTTTCTGTTAGCCTTTGGATTGGTGAGGTTGAGCTGTTTCTGCCAGTCGGCAGCAAGTTTTAAAACATTTTTGTTTCTGTTCCCGGGGTCAGGGTGTGTAGAAAGAAATTCAGGCATCCTGGCATCTCCTTCCTGTCTTTCCAATGTTTTAAAGAAGCCTGCCATTTCCCGGGCATCATAACCCAGGCGTGATGAATATTCCACTCCCAACTGATCGGCCTGTTTTTCTGCGTCCCTGCTGAATTTGAGGAAAAGAAGTTGCAGGCCCTGTGAAGCTGTCTGGGCAAAAGGGGCAAGGTCTGGAACGATGACCAGTCCTGCGATCAGGCCAAGTTGACCGAATAGCTGATTTCTTTGCTGTTCCACAGAATGCCTGGCTGTGATGTGACCCGTTTCATGACCAAGAACTCCGGCGAACTCTGCTTCATTATTGAAATAAGCCATGATGCCGCGGGTGAAATACACATAACCGCCAGGTAATGCAAATGCGTTGATGAATTCAGCATTGATGATCTTGAATTCGTATTTGATATTCTTTCTATGCGATACCTGAACGATCTGCTGGCCCAGGCGATCGATATACTGCTGTAATTCTTTGTCTTCGTAAAGCCCGTATTGAGCGATCACCTGCGGGTCTGCTTCCTTACCCATCTGGATCTCCTGTTCTTCAGACATGGTCACGATCTCTTTTTTCCCGGTAACGGGATTTCTTGCACAACCACCCAAAACCAGGGTAACAAGCAGGCAACTGACATAAAATGAATGCTTCATGGTGGGATATATGCAAGATTGATACCAAGGCAAATTAGGGAGTAAGAGAGGCGGAGAGTCAGAGAGGCAGTATATCAGCTCTGTCTCTCTGGCTCTCCGCCTCTCTTACTCTCTGATCAAAATCCTATCCTGAAACTTCCAAATACGCCGAACCTCATATAATTCTGCTCAGGCAGTGGCTGGGGAAGCACACGCCATACCAGGTCAAGGCGAAAGAATCGCAGTATGTTATCAATGCCGGTGCCTATTTCCAGG
>JAHEFC010000144.1 GCA_024640385.1 Sphingobacteriales bacterium | reverse complement strand
GCATCCGCTTTGGCATAGTTCATGCCAATATAGGCACTGTCATCGTCCTGCAGGTAATACACACTTTCGGCATTGCCTTTTGCACGCATGAAGTCAATTTTTCCGTCAATAAAATTCCCGTTGATACGATTCCCCCGGATCTGGTTAAAAAAGTTTTCTTTGGTTCTGCTGATCGCAAAACCATTGTCAAAAACATATAGTTGATCCGGCTGATTGTTTTTCGTGAACATGTAGATGGTATCGCCGGAGATCTGGTTTTCACCCGACCATACCAGCGGCTCCCTGTACATTCTGAACACCGAGTCCTTTGCTGAATAAAACAAGCTGTCGCATACCCCCTGCAGTGAGTCAGAAAAAATCCTGACATGCCGGAAAGCTTCGAAAAAACGGATGCTGTCGGCTCCGCTCTTTATGGTGGTGGCAGCAGCCATGGTAGTATCATTGACCTTCCTGCTTACGGTATCAGGCTTCATGGAAGAGTGCAAAGTATCTGCTGCTACATAGATCGAATCTTTGTTTTGCTTGATGATCATGACCGGCTTTCGGGTGGCCAGCACATTCTTTGTTTTATTATTGAATGCTGTGGTGCCTGCCAGGATGGTTACTCCCTGTGCAGTATCCCGGTATATCACATTGCCTTCTGCATTGCCTTCCCCGGAATTTTTATCGAAATTGATATTGTCTGCGATCACCTGCTGCGAACTGTCCTCAATAAGTGTGCGTGAGTTGAAATTGGCTATTCCGTTTTTTGCATCGTAGATCCCGGAACTGGTTTTGATCACGGTATTGCCATCTTTAATGGTAGTGGGCGTGACAATAGTGAACAGATCCTGTTCTGAATTATATAACAGGGTGTCTGTTGCCACAGTGCGGTCCGGACTGACCAGTTTCACATCTTTAATGAAATAGGCTTCTTTGGTATCGGAATAATAAAATCCTTCCTTGCTGGTGAGCACATTGTTGCCGTCTACCAGTTTGCCGTTATTCTTATAAATGCCAATGCCTGAATTCAGATCATACTCCAGTTCGTTGGTGGTAAGTGAGGCTTTCCCATCGGTGAGCTTTACGTTCTTTTTCAGGTAAGCCATCCGGGTATCACCAAGGTATTTCAGGTACTGGGAATAAGTATGTACACTGTCGGCATCATTGATATGCACGTTCCCGAAAGCTTCTATCTGGTTCAGCAATTGGTTCTGCACCACGCTGTCGCAACTGATCAGTGTGTTTCCCTGCTTGATCAATACATTCCCTACAAACATATTAAGCTTGGTAGTATCCTTGTCGATCAGCCTGAACTTTTCAGCCCTGATGATATGCACTATCCTTGCCGTATCAGAGCCTGGCAATACAACAGTGTCCGATGCCGACTTTGCTGGCACCTGGGCCACACTGAACAGGAACAAAAAAATGAGGCCCCAACCCAGGAGTAACTTTTTCATCATTGCTTAAGGGGAGGAGTTCCCTGCAGAGAATCTTCCAATGGTTTCATTAATGGCTGAGACTTGTCTTTCTTACCAAACACTGACACGTTCACATATCGTTTAGGATGTAGTCTGAAATCCTGGAGCAGTATATTAAGGCTGTTGGCAGATGCATTCAGGTTATTGTAGAGCTTCTTATCGTTCATTAACAGGCCCAGTGTTCCTTCATTTGAATTGATCTTTGCCAGTGTGGCATTGAGATTGTCGGCCGTTTTCTGAAGCTTTTCCAGCGTTGCATTAAGATCCAGCTGGCTCATGTTGCTGCTGAATTTTTCCACGTTGGACAGTATCTGGTTGATCGTATCCTTATTGTGATCGAGATTGGCAGTGATGGCATTCATGTTCTGCATGGTTTTGCCAATAGCACCTTGGGCAGAAAGCATGGCATTCAGCGAAGCACTGCTTGCTTCAAGGTTGGCGACCATCTTTTGCATACTGGCTTTTGTTTTGGGGTCCAGCGTTCCGCCAAATACTTCTGCCAGTGAATCTATTGAAGTCAATGCACCATTGACCTTGTCAAGGGTGGGGGTGAGGCTCCCCTGGAATGATTCCAGTAAGCCAGGTGTTATTACGGTAGAAATGGTATCCCCTTCGTTAAGATATTTGGAACTGGTACCTTTAATGATATTGACTGTTGTTGTCCCCAGCGGATTGGCGTTAATAGACGCATAGGAATTATCGGGGATGTTGATCTCTTTGGTGATTCTTATGGTTACAACCACGCCGGTCATTTCCGGATCTGAGGCTTCAATTTCCGAAACTTTGCCTACCTGGTATCCATTCATCCTCACCGGATCTGATGTGTTTAGTGCCTCGATCTTGCTGAATACGGCATAGATCTCTTTTTGTTTGTCAAACAGGTTTTTACCTTTCAGGAAACTGAATCCCAGGATCAACAGTGTTATAGAGATGGCTGCAAGGGCCCCGATCTTTGTTTCATTAGAAATTGTCATCAACAATGAATTTAAGGGTAAGGGTTGGTGCCCTACACTAAACGAAAATATAAAAATCTTTGCCGGAAAGGGGTTAAAGTTTTGTCTCTCCCTTTTTAGTTCCGGCCGGCATTAGGGCATCGGGCCTGGCGGCGGCACCGGTATTCTTTTGTGGTTCAGGCAGTTCTTTCTTTTGATGCTGACCGGTGGCTCCAATGGGCCTTGGCGCATCTACAAGGTTTTTATAGTTCACTACGGCCTTTGTAATGGCATCTGAAATTTCATGCTGTCCCTTATCACTGTTCAGATAATCCTCCTCTTCCTGGTTTGTGATGAAGCCGGTTTCCACCAGCACGGCCGGCATGTTGGTAGCCTGCAATACCCAGATGCCCTTCTCATTCCGCTGCAGCACACCGAGGCTTTTTCTGCCAATTTCAGTGAATTCCGACTCGATCATGGAAGCCAGCCTCACACTGCTTTTGAAGAATTTTTGTGACCAGAGCCTGGCTTTGATCATCGCTTCCGGGCTGGAAGGATCTGGTACATCCACCACTTCCGATTCAGATTCGAATCGCTCGTCATCAAGGATGCCGCTGGCTTTCTCATCTATCCTGTCGGCCGCAAACACATAAGTGGAAGTGCCATACCTGGGGTTGGGGGTTGTCCAGTTCCTGTAAACAGGTACTTTTCTGGTGACTTTCTTTCTTTTCTTACCCTTTCCTGTGTAGGAGGTGACGGTTTTATAATTGACCAGTTCCCTGTGCTTAATGGCTGGAGCTGCATTTACGTGAACACATACGAACAGGTCGCCGCCATTGGAATTCGCGATGTTCGCTTTCTCCCTGACGTTGTGGAATATATCCGTACGCCTCGTCATTACGATCTTTGTATCCGGTAATTGCTCTTTTAATTTTTCTTCCAGTTTAAGTGCGATCTGAAGGGTGATCTGGGCTTCGGTGGAGTATCTTCCCCTTGCTCCTGCATCAGTGCCGCCATGCCCCGCATCTACTATGATGGTCTTGATCTTAGGACCGCTACTGCGGGTTTGACCATGCAGAAAAAGATTGCATTGAAGCGCAAGGATTAAAAGGCCAGCTTTAAAGAGTACTCTCAGATACATAGGTTCTAAATGGATTATGGGGTTAGTACTGGTTTTTCTTCACAATATCTTACAACTTTAATGGCTATTTTTGTTCCGACTGCTATGACGAAAAATCGATGCAAAGTTAGAGCAAATTATTATTTACGCCTGCTTAGTGTATTAATAGGTTTGACTATTTTAACGTTCAAAGGTTTTACTTCTGATAAATCTGAGCAGTTAATTCTCAGTCCTTTAACAATTATAGACAGCATTCCCCTCAAAGATACCGTACCAAAGGCGAATGACAGCCTCCTTCTTAAAAAGGATAGCCTGGTCAACAGGGTCGATACCTTCAGCGTACCCCTTTCTGCAGATTCACTTACTGACCCGGTCAATTACAAAGCCAATGATTCCATGGTACTGGATGTTGTTACTAAAAAGATCTATCTCTATGGGAAAAGCGAGGTGAAATATACCGATATCACTTTGTCGGCCCCTGAGATCGCTTTTGACCAGGCCACCCAGATGGTCACCGCCAGGATGGGAAAAGACAGCGTAGGAAATGTAGTGGGTATGGCTAAGCTAACACAGGCTGAGACTACCACCGTGAGCGATAGCATCAAATTTAACTTTAAGTCGCAGAAAGGAATCACGCATAACTCATTCTTCCAGCAACAGGAGATCTACAACTTCGCTGAGAAAGTGAAAAAGATGGATGCCGAAACATTTTTTGCCTATCGGGGGCGGTTCACTACCTGTAACCTTGACACCCCGCATTTTGCGTTCCGGTTTAAGAAAGCAAAATTTGTAAATCAGAAAGTGGCGGTAACCGGACCGATCCACCCGGAATTTGAAGATGTTCCCATTCCCATCTATCTGCCGTTCGGCATCTTTCCCCTGGCCTCCGGCAGGCGGTCAGGCATTCTACCTCCACAGCTGACCTTTACGGAAGATTTTGGTGTGGGTCTTGAAGGTTTGGGTTATTATAAAGTGTTCAATGAATACCTGGATGCAAAGATCTGGACTGATCTCTATTCCTATGGATCATGGAGGCTGAACTTTGCGCCCACCTATAGAGTCAGGTACAAATTCAGCGGTGGGTTTCCATTAAGTTTCCAGAATACAAAATTTGCATTTAAAGGTGACCCGGATTATTCCCAGACCAAAAGCTTTTTCGTTACCTGGAATCACAGCATGGACAGCAAGGCCCGGCCTGGCGAAACATTTACAGCCAACGTTCAGGCGGGTAGCAGTAAATACCTGAGGCTGGTCCCTAATGGAGCACTGATGAACCCGGGTGCAAATCCCAGTGGAAGCGCAGGAGGCGGCTATAGCCAGCCTATCAATTTCACCAACCAGCTGAACTCTTCCATCTCCTGGCAGAAGCAATGGATAGGAAGGCCTTATGCCCTTGCCGTTAACCTCAATCACAACCAAAATACCCAAACCGGCATCGTGAACCTCAATCTTCCCGATATCGGTTTTGTGGTAAATACGATCTATCCTTTCCAGGCAAAGGATTTTGTAGGAGGAAGCAAATGGTACGACAAACTGGGTATTGGATATAACGGTAACGTAAAAAGCCAGGTATCTTTTTATGATTCCGCTTTCAGTTTTGGTCAACTGATAGACACCATGCAATGGGGCGCCAATCACGATATCCCCATCCTGCTGTCACTGCCGCCTTTAGGGCCTTTCCAGGTTGCACCGAATGTTTCTTTCCGTACCAGGTGGTATGGACAGAAGTTCTTCCGTACATGGAACGATAACCTGGAAAAAATAGATACCACCATACAGAAGGGTTTTTATACCGCCCAGGAAATGTCTATGGGCATATCCATCAATACAGCGTTGTTCGGTACCTATATTTCCCGGAATAAAGATGCTCATATCCAGGCGATACGGCATGTCATGCGCCCTTCGATAGGCCTCAACTACAAGCCTGACCTGATGAAGGAATTTTATTACCGGGAACAAATAGATACCCTGGGTAACCAGCTGTTATTCTCGACTTTTGACGGAAGCATATTCGGGCCTTATTCGCCGGGTCGCAATGGGGGTATCAGTTTTGGGCTTGACAATAACCTGGAAATGAAAGTGAAGTCGAAGAAAGATACCGGCGAGAATGCGATCAGGAAGGTGAGGATCTTTGACGGTTTTGGTGTCAGCGGCAGTTATAATTTCCTGGCCGATTCGTTCAAACTTTCTACCATGAGTCTCTACGCCAGGAGTATGCTGTTTGAAAAAGTGAACATTACAGCCAATGCCAACTGGGATCCCTACCAGTTCGATGAAAGAGGATTCAGGATCAACAAATACGCCTGGCAGGCTGATAAATTTTCTTTGGGAACGATCACGAATGGGAGTTTGAACATTAGTACCAATTTCCAGAGCAAGAAAAAAGACAAGAATAAAAAGACAAAAGAGGAGTTGTTGAAAGAATCCAATATGATCAACCAGGACCAGTTAATGGCCCAGCTTGATTATGTGCGGCGCAACCCCGCGGAGTTTGCTGATTTCAACGTGGCCTGGTCTGTCAATATTGGATTATCTGCGCAATTCGCCCGGATCGTGAAGCCGGATTATTCCGGATTTAAAAATGAATTTACTTCGAGTTTCAACTTCAGCGGGGATTTCAACCTGACGCCAAAATGGAAAGTAGGAGCCAACGGGTACTACGATATCAAGAACCTGGAGATGCAGAGCTTCACTACTTTCATCTCCCGCGACCTGCACTGCTGGCAGTTGTCCATCAATATCACTCCAATAGGCCTGTACCGGTTCTTTTCTATCAACATCAATCCCAAGTCCAGTTTGTTGAGAGACCTGAAGGTGAACAGGACGCGTTATTTTTATAATCAGTAGGTAGGAGATACTAGAAAGGCGAGAGGCGAGAGGCGAAAGGCGAGAGAAGTGCCTTTTCACTTGCCTCACGCCTCACGCCTCACGCCTCACAATATATTCCCACATGATCTTATAGGTTTTCTCCTTCAGCGTTTCCGGTGTATCATCATCATTGACCGGGATGGGTTCCAGGAAATGAATGGCTACGGGATGCGGCCAGAAATAGAATTTCTTTTCTGGAGGAAGAACTTTTGCCGTGTTCAAAAGCACTGCCGGGATGATGGCTTTTTTTGTAGCATGCGCCAGCCGGAATGCACCATCCTGGAAACTCTTGAGGGGTTGGCCCGTTCTGTTCCTGGTACCTTCAGGGTAGATGGACATATGCATGCCCATGTCCAGCACTTTCTTCATTTGGTGATAACTTTCCTTGCGGCTCGCTTCATTGTTCCTGTCAACCAATACAGATCCCCGGCTATAGATCATGCCGAAAACAGGAATGTCAACGAATTCACGTTTGGCAATGGTTTTATTGGCCCCGGGAATGGCAGGGCAGGATAGTGGCACGTCCATATAAGATTTATGGTTGCACACCACCACATAGTTCTCATCTTTCTTAAAATTTTCTCTTCCCCTTATGGTGAACCTGATACCACAGAGCGGGAGGAAGAACTTCATCCATACCCGCACCACATCGAGAAATATTTTGGTTCGTCTTGCTTCACCATCTATGAATTTTGTGGCCCACATGGGTATCCAGAAGATCAGCATGGTGACCAGGAATACGATGGCAGCCCATACCATAAAAACAGCTCCTAAAAAATTTCTGATCATAATATTTTAATTGGCGGATTGGCGGATCAGCGGATTGGCGGATTATTCAGTTTGATTCTTTGCAAAGAATTCGTCAATCCGCTGATCCGTCAATCCGTTAATTGGTAAGTTTCCAATCTATCGGATCAATACCATTCTTAACGAGTAAGGCATTTGTTTTTGAAAAATGCCTGCATCCGAAAAACCCTTTGTCGGCCGAAAAAGGGGAGGGATGCGCTGCTTTCAGCACAAAATGCTTTGTTTCATCGATCAATGGTTGTTTTTCCTGCGCAAATCTACCCCAAAGCAAAAACACGATGTGTTCTTTTTTTTCAGATATCACCTTAATAACTGCATCTGTGAATTCCATCCAGCCGATTTTGGAATGGCTGTTAGGCTCATTGGCGCGAACAGTAAGTGATGCATTCAGCAACAGCACACCTTGCTTGGCCCAATGGGTGAGATTTCCATAATTAGTGGGCATTCTGATGCCGAGATCTGATTCAATTTCCTTGAATATATTCTGCAGGGAGGGCGGGGGTTTCACTCCATCAGGCACTGAAAAACTAAGACCATGCGCCTGTCCTGGTCCATGATAGGGATCCTGGCCCAGCAATACCACTTTTAACGAATCAAATGGAGTCTGCTCAAAGGCATTGAAGATCAGGGAACCCGGTGGAAAGATCACCCTGCCGCTGATCTTCTCGGTTTTCAGCCATGTGACGATCTGCAGGAAATAGTCTTTACGGAACTCATCCTTCAATACTTCTTTCCATCCATGTTCAATACGTACGTCCATCGGGAAAACTCGGTTTTGTGCAAACTATAAAAAAATTATCTTTGCAGCCTGAAAACAAGTATTTTAAGGTTCCGTAGCTCAGCTGGATAGAGCGGCAGCCTTCTAAGCTGTAGGTCTCGCGTTCGAATCGCGACGGAATCACAACAACAAGAATCAGCCCCCATTTACGGGGGCTGTTTTTATGTATGTCATAAATAAAAGCTACACTATTGGCTTATCAACTGTATCAGCCATCAACGGTCCGGTACCAGGTATTGGTAAAGGCTGGCAAACCTTGTTTTTCTGAATTTATGGCTTAGATTCAGGGGATAGATCGGCAATTCAACAAAGCTTTTGCGGCAACGGGCAGATCTGCCATTCCATCATAAACTGCATTATGAAACAACAAATTCATATGAAAGGGTCATTCGTCCTAATTGCCCTTTTGCTCGCTGCCAGTGCCGCTTTTGTTACCAATACTGATCAGCAATTTCAGTTACCCGTTGACCCTAAGATCGCCAACCTCAAACTTCCTGAAGGCTTTCGTGCTGACCGGCTCTACGGTCCTTCTGAAAATGGTGAAGGGTCATGGGTTTCCATGAGCTTTGATAATAAGGGCAGGATCATTGCCTCTGATCAATACGGTGCTTTGTATCGGCTGACTTTACCACAAATAGGCGACACAGTCACCAAAACCGTTGCAGAAAAACTCCAGATACCAGACGATGCAGGGTCTTTGAAAGATACCTCAAGAACCAAAGTGAACATGGGCTATGCACACGGTTTACTTTGGGCTTTCAATAGCCTGTATGTTATGATCAACCACCGGTCTAATAAAGAATTTATAAAGGGTAGTGAGTTGTATCGCTTAGAGGATACCAATGGGGATGATCAGTTCGACAAGATTTCGCTATTGAAGGAACTCGATGGTGAGGGAGAGCATGGTCCGCACAGTATCGTTTTATCGCCTGACAAAAAATCGCTTTATGTGATCGCGGGCAATTTCACCAGGATACCTAAGATGGAGAGCTACCGCAATCTTCCAACCGGGCAGATTGACAATCTTTTTCCCCTGATCAAAGATCCCCGGGGACACGATAATACGGTGCATGCGGAAGGTGGATGGATCGCCCAGATCGACCCGGAAGGCAAAAAATGGGAATTGATCTCTTCCGGATTTCGAAATCCATTCGATCTCGCATTCAATGATGTGGGTGACATGTTCACGTATGACTCCGATATGGAATGGGATTTTGGTACACCATGGTA
>JAHEFC010000449.1 GCA_024640385.1 Sphingobacteriales bacterium | reverse complement strand
CGCATTAAGGATCGTAGCCAATGGCGTGAATGAATACAGGAGTAAAGACAATGCCTTCCTGGTAGTTACACACTATCAGCGACTGCTAGATTATATCGTTCCTGATTTTGTGCATGTGCTGTATAATGGAAGGATAGTGAAGTCAGGGGGTAAAGAACTGGCTCTTGAGCTGGAAGAAAGGGGATATGATTTTATCAAGAACGAATACGTGGTACCAGAAGAAGCTTAATTATGAGTGATACTATCCAAAAGATAAACGACCGATACCAGAATACCGAAGCTTTGCATGAGATCAGGGAGCATGCCATGGCCGATTTCAGGAAACTGGGTGTGCCTACGGTCAAACATGAAGAATGGAAATACACCAGGGTGGGCAGCCTCCTGCAGAGCCCACTGGAAGTACAGGCGCCAGACCATGTGAGCGAGGCCGATATCAATACCTTCCGGCTGCCAGGTGATGCATATGAGATCTTCGTGATCAACGGCAGATTCAGTTCCGGGTCAGCGCCTGAAGGCATGACGGTATCCTCATTAGGTATTGAAGCTAATGGCCGGTTCAAAAACATCATTGATAAGCACCTCGGTACCAGCAGCAAATATCACCAGGACGGTATCAATGCCATGAATACGGCATTTGCTGAACATGGCCTGTTCATCTTTATAGACAAAGGAAAAAAGATCGACAAACCTGTATACATCTACTATGTGAACGACAACAGGGCCGTGCCTACCCTTTCCCTTCCCCGCGCGCTGGTCTATGTATCTGCTGCAGCTGAAGTGGAGATCAGCGAACACTATGTTTCCCTGGGGCAGAACGACAGCTTTACCAACCAGGTCACTGAAGTGGTTGTGGAGCAGGATGCCATGGTGAATTATTACAAGATCCAGAATGAAGGACCCAATGCCAGCCAGGTGAGTACTACACAGTTCACCCAGACCGGCAAGTCACTCACCAATGCCACTACAATATCGCTCAGCGGGAACATTATCAGGAATAACCTGAACATGGTGATGGAAGCGGAGTATGGCGAATCACATATGTATGGCCTTTACCTGCTTGATGGCAAAACGCATGTAGACAATCATACTATCGTTGATAATGTAATGCCCAACTGTTTCAGCAATGAGCTGTACAAAGGCATTATGGACGGTGAATCAACAGGCGTATTCAATGGTAAGATCTTCGTGCGTAAAGATGCCCAGAAGACCAACGCATACCAATCGAACAAAAACGTACTGCTTACTGACACAGCAAGCGTGAACACAAAACCACAGCTTGAGATCTTTGCAGATGATGTGAAATGTTCACATGGCTGCACCATAGGTAAACTGGACGAAGAAGCATTGTTCTATCTGCGCGCCAGGGGCATTGGAGAAAAATCAGCCAAATCATTGTTGCTGCATGCTTTTGCAGTAGACATACTTGATAATATTAAATCAGAGCCTTTGAGGGATTATGTTGACAAACTGATCTCTGAGAGACTGGTATTCAATTTCTAAGATGGATGCATTGACGGTGGGATACGATGTATATGAGATCAGGAAACAGTTCCCTGTATTGAAGAGAGAGCTTAAAGGAAAGCCACTTGTCTATTTTGATAACGCTGCTACCTCGCAAAAACCCCAGGTGGTCATTGATGCGCTGGTAGATTATTACAGCAATTACAATGCTAACATCCATCGGGGAATTCATACGCTGGCGGAAGAAGCAACCGCAGCTTATGAGTCCACACGTGAAGCAGCCAGGATGTTTATCGGAGCGGGCTCTGTAGAGGAGATCATATTCACTCGTGGTACCACTGAAGGCATCAACCTGGTCACCAATACCTGGGGCCGGGCGAATATCAGGCGAGGTGATGAGATCATCATCTCCACACTTGAACATCATTCCAATATCGTTCCCTGGCAGATGCTTGCGGAGGAAAAAGGAGCCATCATCAGGGTGATCCCGATCACTGAAAATGGCGAGATCCAGCTGGATGAATACTATAAACTGCTGAACGAAAAGACGAAGATCGTTTCTATAGTACATGCTTCCAATTCTTTGGGTGTGGTCAATCCTGTTAAGCAGGTCATTGATGCAGCACACCGGACCGGGGCATTGGTGATGATCGATGGCGCTCAATCTACGGTTCACCTGGATATTGATGTGACTGCACTTGATTGTGATTTCTTTGCTTTCTCTTCCCATAAATTATACGGACCAACCGGTGTTGGCGTTCTATATGCCAAAAAAGAGATCCTTGAAGCCATGCCTCCTTTCCATGGCGGTGGTGAGATGATCAAAGAAGTGAGTTTCGAAAAAACCACTTATAATGATCTGCCTTATAAATTTGAAGCGGGTACTCCCAATATCGCAGATACGGTAGCCATGAAGGCTGCTTTTGAATTCATCAACAGCATTGGCAAAGAAAATATCAGGCGGCATGAGAACGACCTGCTGCGCTATGGTACGGAACTTTTAAAAAATATTAAAGGAGTACATATAAAAGGTGATGTGGAAGAGAAAGTGAGCGTGATCTCATTTGTAGTGGACAATATTCACCCACAGGATCTTGGCATCTTACTGGACAACCAGGGAATCGCTGTCAGAACCGGATCACATTGTACCATGCCGCTCATGCAATGCCTCAAGATCAACGGCACTACCAGGGCATCATTTGCTGCGTACAATACCCGCGAAGAGATCGACAAGCTTGCCAAGGGCCTGGAGAAAGCCATTAAAATGTTATCCTGATGTCGAATCCCATTGAGACCATAGAACAGGATATCGTAGAGGAATTCTCTTTATTTGATAATTGGGAAGACAAGTACGAATACATTATTGACATGGGCAAAAAACTGCCCCCATTGAATGAAGCATACAGAACCGAAGAGAACAAGATCAAAGGATGCCAGAGCCAGGTATGGATGCATTCGGAATTGAAAGATGGTAAAGTATATTACGAGGCTGATTCAGATGCGATGATCGTCAAAGGCCTGGTTTCCATGCTGGTTAGGGTGTTTTCAGGGCAAAAACCCGAAGACATTGTAAACGCACCGGTTAAGTTCATTGATGATATCGGCATGACCAGCCATCTTGCGCAAACGAGATCAAATGGATTGAGGGCGATGCTGAAGCAGATGAAGTTGGATGCTATGGCCTGGGGGGCGAGGAAGCAGGCTTAAGGCGAGAGGCGAAAGGCGAGAGGCGAAAGGCGAAAGGCGAAAGGCGAGAGGCGAGAGGCGAAAGGCGAGAGGCGAAAGGCGAGAGGCGAGAGGCGAGAGGAAAAATTCTGCAACCTGCAACCTGCAACCTGTAACCTGCAACCTGCA
>JAHEFC010000143.1 GCA_024640385.1 Sphingobacteriales bacterium | reverse complement strand
TCATGTTCCTGGTATACTGAACATGGCCGGGAGCGTCGGCAATAATGAATTTTCTTTTTGGAGTGGAAAAATAACGATAAGCCACATCAATGGTTATCCCCTGCTCCCTTTCAGCTCTCAGGCCATCCGTCAATAATGCCAGATCGATCTCACCCGCATTCTTATTGACAGAAACCTTTGCCAGTTGTTCAAGCTGATCAGACAGAATATTCTTACTGTCGTACAATAATCTCCCGATCAATGTACTTTTCCCATCGTCAACACTGCCTGCTGTAATAAATCTTAATAGATCCATAGTTCGTTTTTAGAAATAACCATTTTTTTTCCTGTCTTCCATTGCAGCTTCTGTCACCTTATCATCGATCCTTGTTTCACCGCGTTCACTGATACGGGTAAGTATGATCTCACTGATCACCTCTTCCAAAGTTGAAGCGGTTGATTCAACTGCCGCGGTGCAGGTCATGTCTCCTACGGTTCTGTACCTGACCTGTTTTTTAGAGATCTTGTCTCCTTCGTCTATCCTGATAAAAGGCGAAACTGCAACAAGCTGACCTTCATGCTCTATTACTTCGCGAACATGTGTGAAATAGATCGATGGCAGTGTGATATTTTCCTTCTGTATATAGCGCCATACATCCAGCTCGGTCCAGTTACTGATCGGGAACACCCGCACATTCTCACCTTTGTGTATGCGCCCATTATAAATGCTCCATAATTCCGGCCGCTGTAATTTGGGATTCCATTGGCCAAACTCGTCACGAACAGAGAATATCCTTTCTTTGGCCCTGGCTTTTTCCTCATCGCGCCTGGCACCGCCGATGCATGCATCAAATTCAAATTCCTCGATGGTATCCAATAGCGTATATGTCTGCAGCCAGTTACGGCTCGCAAACTTTCCCTTAGGCTCGGTAAGATGTTTCTGCTTAATGGTGTCCTCAACCTTTCTGACAATAAGGGTGGCCCCTATTTCAGCCGCCAGCCGGTCCCTGTAATCAAGGGCTTCCTGGAAATTATGGCCGGTATCAATATGCACCAGCGGGAAAGGCAATGGGCCTGGAGCAAAAGCTTTCTGCGCCAACCTCACCAATGTAATAGAATCTTTCCCTCCACTGAACAACAGCGCAGGCCGCTCAAACTGAGCCGCCACTTCGCGAAAAATATAAATACTCTCCGCTTCAAGCTGATCCAGGTAATCCAATCTGTAATTTTTATTTTCCATTAGTCTACTAAAATGATAGGTTTTTGCTCAAAAAAATTATGCCGTTTTGATATGCAGTCCACACTCTTTTTTACTGTTATCCTCCCACCACCAACGGCCGGCCCTGAAATCTTCTCCTGGCCTGATGGCCCTGGTACATGGCGCACAGCCTATGCTCACAAAACCACGATCGTGCAGGGGATTATAAGGCACATTGTTCTGACTGATAAATTCACTCAACTCCTGATCAGACCAGTGCAATAAAGGGTGGTACTTAAGAATATGGTTGGATTCATCCCATTCCAGGATCGGCGTTCCTTCGCGCTCAGGACTTTGGGAGGCCCGTATGCCCGTGATCCAGACTTTGTTTCCTTTCAATGCTCTTTTCAGCGGTTCCACTTTGCGGATCTGGCAACAGGCTTTTCTCGCTTCAACAGAAGAATAAAATGCATTGGGACCATTTTCAGTGATCCATGACTGCAACACGTTTTCGTCAGGATAATATGCTTCTATTTTCAACTTATATCTTTCCAACGTTGCACTCCAGGTACTGTAGGTTTCGGGAAATAAACGGCCTGTATCCAATGTGAAAACCCTGACTGAAGCGCCAGCCTCAGAAATAATATGGGTGATTGCCTGATCCTCCGATCCGAAGGAGGTAGAAAATACAATTGAGCCGGGGTATAAGTCTGCCAATTCAAGCAGATTTTCCTTTATGCTCCTTGCACCAAAACGGCCCAGTATGTCTGAGGATATTTCCATTAGTCTACAAATATAGTAGACTTGTTGAGAAAAATGCCATTCGGCTTGTCATTTCTGGATGACAATAAAAAAAATAAAGACTAAAAACTCCTGCTAAAACGTAAACTAATGGAATGTGGCAATCATGCAGATGTGGAAATCTTTTTGATACATTTTTCGAGGCTTTTGCGCCAGGGATGAATTTCGAGGCCGAAAACTTCCCTGATGCGATCGGTATTCATTACACTATAAGCCGGACGCCTGGCTGGGGTTGGATATGAACTGCTGGGTACAGGATGAACAACGCAGTCTGCAGCGATAATCTGCGCAATGGTTTGGGCAAACTGATACCAGCTGATCACCCCGCCGTTGGAAAAATGATAAATACCGCCGGGTGCGTGCTTAGATCTTGCGATCCTGTATAATGCGTTGGCCAGGTCTGCAGCATAAGTAGGCGATCCAAACTGGTCATCCACCACGTTGAGCTCTTTTCGTTCTCCCATCAGCTTCACCATCGTTTTCACAAAATTCTTCCCGTAAGCAGAATAAACCCAGGAGGTTCTTAAGATAATGGAATCGGAATTGAATCTTAATGCCTGTTCCTCGCCTTCCAGCTTGGAGGCCCCGTATGTATTTACAGGACTGGTTGGATCGGTTTCACGGTAAGGGATATGCGAAGTTCCGTCAAAGACATAGTCGGTCGATATATGAATGAATCTACTCCCCAGTTCACTGCACACTGCTGCCATTACACCCACTGCTTCTCCATTGATCAGGAACGCCAGGTCCCTGAAGCTCTCTGCATTGTCCACCGCTGTATAGGCAGCGCAGTTGATCACCACATCAGGCTTCCTGAATTGTAGTACAGTTCTTACGAGCTCAAAATTTTCTATAGGAAGATCTTCCCTTGAGAGAAATGTGAATTCAGCATCGCCAATACCATCTGCCAGGTCACGCAGTTCCTTACCTACCTGCCCGTTGGCTCCAGTGACGATGATGTGCATCTTATCCACGGAAATGGAAATTATGTTTTGCATCCCGGAACAATGGATGCTTGGTATCTTTTTCCGAAATGATG
The DNA here is from genome assembly GCA_024640385.1 of Sphingobacteriales bacterium. Taxonomy (GTDB): domain Bacteria; phylum Bacteroidota; class Bacteroidia; order Chitinophagales; family Chitinophagaceae; genus Pollutibacter. The sequence continues at coordinate 6,215 of JAHEFC010000143.1, read as the reverse complement.
GCTTTGTCTGCAGGTATTTTCCAGTCTATGGCCAGATCGGGATCATTCCAGATAATGCTGCCTTCACTTTCTTTGTTATAGTAATTATCACATTTGTACAGCACCTCCACATTTTCCGTCAGCACCGAAAATCCATGCGCGAATCCCTTTGGGATAAGCACCTGCAATTTATTTTCAGCAGACAATTCCACTGGGATTTGGACTGATTATCCTGAACCCAATCGTAAGATAAATTGGCGAAACTGAATTCCTTCTCGTTATAGCTTTCAAAAAAATAGCCCCTGTTATCTTCAAACACTTTGGGTTCGAAGAGGAAAAGCCCGGGGAATTCTGTAGCGTGAAAAGGCATAGTGTGTTAGGATTACCTGTTTGCGTATTGTTGTTGATAGTATTGCTGGTAAGAACCTGAAAGCACATGATCTATCCATTCCTGGTTTTCAAGATACCAGTCAACGGTTTTTTCAAGACCTTCCTCGAACTGCAGTGAAGGCTTCCACCCAAGTTCTTTATTCAGTTTTGTTGCGTCAATGGCGTAACGAAGATCATGACCCTGCCTGTCTTTCACATAGGTGATCAGCTTTGCAGACTCGCCGTCTGCCCTGCCCAGTTTCTTATCCATGATCCTGCACAGCAGGTGAACCAGGTCTATATTTTTCCATTCGTTGAAACCGCCTACATTGTATTTCTCACCGGTTCTGCCTTTGTGGAATATCACATCAATGGCAGCGGCATGATCGTTCACCCAGAGCCAGTCCCGTACATTTTCACCTTTACCGTAAACAGGCAGTGGCTTGTTGTTCCTGATATTATTGATCATCAACGGTATCAGCTTTTCCGGGAAATGATGCGAACCATAATTATTAGAACAGTTGGACATCACAACCGGCAAGCCATAGGTATGGTGATAGGCCATTACAAAATGATCGGACGAAGCCTTGGATGCAGAATAAGGAGAACGTGGATCATAAGGGGTTTCTTCAGTAAAGAACCCGGTTTCCCCTAATGAACCATATACCTCATCTGTAGACACATGATAGAATAATTTTCCTTCTTTCTCCTTCCAGTTATTACGGGCAGCATTCAATAAAATGGCCGTGCCCAGCACGTTTGTTTTCACAAAAGCCAGCGGATCCATGATGGACCGGTCCACATGACTCTCAGCAGCAAGATGGATCACCGCATCGAAACCTTCGGATTGAAAGAGCTGATTGATGAAAGATTCATCTGTGATATCTCCTTTGATGAATTTGTAGTTGGGCCTGGCCTCTACATCTTTCAGGTTCTCCGGATTTCCGGCATAGGTTAGTGCGTCCAGGTTCCCAATAGTATATTCCGGATACTTATTAACGAACAGCCGCACCACATGGGAACCGATAAATCCCGCTCCTCCAGTTATTAATATCTTCCTGCTCATACATTATAAACTCCAGTAAGCCCGTTTGCTGATACCCCTGTAAATTCCCTTCAGGTCAGCGATCAGGGCTGTAGGTTTGGTTATGGAACAAAAATAATCTTCCGTAAGTTCTTTATAGGGCGAGTGCGGAATGGCCACCACTACCGCATCATAATCATTTCTTTCGTGCCTGGTTAGGTGAAGTCCATATTCATGTTCAACCTCATCCAGCTCTGCAAATGGATCTTCCACATCAACCTTGATATTGAATGCCTGTATCTCTTTCACCGTATCCACGATCTTTGAATTCCTGATGTCACTCACATTTTCCTTAAAGGTGACTCCTTTCACAAGAACCCTGGCATTATTCACATCAGGCGCATTCCTGAACACGTGCATGATCACCTTCCGGGCAACATTCTTGGCCATATTATCATTGATGAACCTGGAAGCGGAGATCACTTTGGCATCATAACCCAGGGCTTCCGCCTTATGGGTGAGATAATAAGGATCCACACCAATACAATGGCCCCCAACAAGACCCGGAGAGAATTTCAGAAAATTCCATTTGGTCCCGGCTGCTTCAAGCACATCATAGGTATTAATGTTCATCCTGTCGAATATCATCGACAATTCATTCATCAGTGCAATGTTCAGGTCGCGTTGTGTGTTCTCAACGATCTTGGCCGCTTCAGCTACTTTGATCGAAGTTGCGCGATGCACTCCGGCATCAACCACCAGTTCATATACTTTGGCCACCTGGTCAAGGGACTCGGCATCGCATCCTGACACGATCTTGACTACAGACCTGAGTGTATTCTTCTTGTCACCCGGGTTGATCCTTTCAGGAGAATAGCCGGTTTTGAAATCGGTAACTGCTTTCAAACCTGAAAGCTTCTCGATAACCGGAATACAGTCTTCTTCCGTACAACCCGGATAAACAGTAGATTCAAAAACAACATAATCACCTTTCTTGATCACCCTGCCTATGGTCTCAGAAGCTCCAAGTACAGGCTTGAGATCAGGCACGTTGAATTTATCTACCGGTGTAGGTACGGCCACAATATAGAAAGACGCACGTTTCAGCACGTCCAGGTCGCTGGTGAATTCGATATCACGTCCCACAAATTCTTCAGCCGGCACTTCTTTACTGGGATCGACATGCTTTTTCATCATATCTATCCTTTTATCATTGATGTCAAAACCGATAACAGATATTCTCTTCGCGAATTCCAGTGCTATTGGCAGGCCAACATAACCCAAACCTATAACCGCAATTTTCGCTTTCTTGTCAAGCAGGTCCTGGTATACAGACATTATTTCTGACTTTTAAATTCTTTTGGTTGCTTATACAGTTCTTCTTTGGGTAGTGATTTGAAATATTCGTAGGTCAGCGCAAGGCCTTCGGCCCTGTCCACTTTAGGTGTCCATCCCAGCAGCTCTTTAGCCTTTGTGATGTCTGGTTGCCTTTGCTTTGGATCATCAACAGGCAATGGCTTGTAAACTATCTTCTGTTTGGTACCGGTGAGTTTAATGATCTCTTCTGCAAAGTCTTTCAACGATATTTCCACGGGGTTGCCAATATTGACCGGCATGGAGTAATCACTCATCAACAGCCTGTAGATGCCTTCGATGAGATCGTCTACATAGCAAAATGAACGGGTCTGCGAGCCATCTCCGAATACCGTCAGGTCTTCACCACGCAGTGCCTGGCCTATGAAAGCCGGCAATGCCCGGCCGTCGTTAAGTCGCATTCTGGGGCCATAGGTATTGAAAATCCTCACGATCCTGGTTTCAACGCCGTGAAAAGTATAATATGCCCGGGTGATGGACTCCATGAATCGTTTTGCTTCATCATACACACCGCGTGGACCAACAGGATTCACATTTCCCCAATACTCTTCGGTCTGAGGATGAACCATCGGATCACCATATACTTCCGATGTTGAAGCCACCAGCATCCTGGCGCCCTTTGCTTTCGCCAAGCCAAGACAGTTATGTGTTCCCAATGCACCAACCTTCAGCGTCTGGATAGGTATCTTAAGATAATCTATCGGGCTGGCAGGAGATGCAAAATGAAGGATATAATGCAGTTCACCGGGAACATGGATGAACTTGGTAACATCATGATGGTAAAATTCGAAATGCTCCAATTTGAACAAATGCTCAATATTCTTCAGGTCGCCCGTTACCAGGTTATCCATCGCGATCACATGAAATCCCTCCTTAATAAACCTGTCGCAGAGATGGGATCCTAAAAACCCGGCTGCGCCTGTTATCAGTACACGTTTCTTTGACATGAAAATTTATTTATAAGCTGAAGTACCGCGACCTATACTTTCATAATGGAATCCAAGTTCCTTTATGGCATTAACGTCAAACAGATTTCTTCCGTCGAAAATGACTTTGTTCCTGAGACTCTTAACGATCTTGATGAAATCCGGTGTACGGAACTCATTCCATTCTGTGGCAATGATAAGTCCGTCTGCACCCTGCAGCGCGTCATACTGGTTATTGGCAAAATTGATCTTATCCCCAACTACACCACGCACATTATTCATGGCTTCCGGATCAAATGCTGTAACTGTGGCGCCGTCTTTCAGCAATTCCTCAATAATATACAATGCCGGTGCCTCGCGGATATCGTCTGTATTGGGTTTGAAGGCAAGACCCCAGAGGGCAAAATGTTTTCCCTTGAGGTCATTGTTAAAATACTTACGGATCTTGGGCAGCAGGTGTTTTTTCTGGCGTTCATTCACATCCATGACCGCATTCAGGATCTGGAAATCATAATCCACTTCACTGGCACTTTTTACCAATGCCTGCACGTCTTTTGGAAAACAGGATCCGCCATATCCGATACCGGGAAAAAGGAAACGTTTACCGATCCTTTCGTCTGAACCGATCCCTTTTCTCACCATGTCCACATCAGCACCCAGCCTTTCACAAAGCTGAGCTACTTCGTTCATGAACGAGATTTTTGTGGCCAGGAAAGAATTGGCGGCATATTTGGTAAGCTCCGCAGAACGTTCGTCCATAAAGATCACCGGATTTCCTGAACGGACAAATGGCGAATAAAGATCGCTCATCACCTTCTTGGCCCTTTCTGAACTTGTTCCTATTACCACCCTGTCGGGCTTCATGAAATCATCTACTGCAACCCCTTCCCTTAAAAACTCGGGATTGGATACCACATCGAATTCACCTTTGTAATTCTTTGCAACGGCAGCATGAACTTTTTCTGCAGTTCCAACAGGCACTGTGCTTTTATCAACAATTACTTTATAATCTTTCAGGATCTTACCCAGGTGATCAGCCACACCAAGGATATATTTCAGGTCTGCAGAGCCATCTTCACCCGGAGGGGTGGGTAATGCCAGGAAAATGATCTCAGCTTCTTCGATGCCTTTCTCCAGGTCAGTGGTGAAATGAAGACGATTTTCCTTCAGATTCCTTATAAATAATTTCTCAAGACCTGGCTCATAAATGGTGATCTCACCATTACTGAGTTTTTCCACTTTGCGTTGATCGATATCAACACAGACCACATCATTTCCAGTTTCGGCAAAACAAGTACCTGTAACTAGTCCAACGTAACCGGTACCTACAACTGCTATTTTCATTTTTTCTTAGGGGGTTTATTACCAATGGGATACTTATAACGTTTATTTCCCAATAAAATTTAATACATGACCCGAAATATGTTCAAGTTGCTGATTATCAAGCTCAGTATGCATGGGCAAAGAGATCACACGCTCTGTTAACCAATCAGTTACGGGCAGTACTTCCTTCCCGTCAGACAGGCCCTGGAACATTTTCTGGCGATGTGCCGGAACCGGATAATAGATCATGGAGGGAATTTTCTGCTCTGCCAGGTGCTGGTTCAGGGCATTTCTGTCTACCCCTTCCAGGATCAGTGTGTACTGGTGAAACACATGGGTACTGTAACCAGCCACCACCGGGGTCTTGATCTTAGGGTTTCCGGCGAATGCATTATTATAGAAAGATGCTGCTTTCTGCCTGGCCGCGATGTATTGATCGAGCAGGGGTAATTTGATATTGAGGATAGCTGCCTGAATGGTGTCCAGCCTGGAATTACATCCCACAATGTCGTGGTAATACCTGACCGACTGGCCATGGTTGGCTACTTTTTTCATTGTCTCAGCCAGGGCATCGTTATTGGTGACTATCGCTCCGCCGTCTCCATAACATCCCAGGTTCTTGGAGGGGAAGAAAGATGTGCAGCCTATGTGGCCAATGGTTCCGGTCTTTTTCCTGGTACCGTCAGCATATATATAGTCAGCTCCAATGGCCTGGGCATTATCTTCAATGACATAAATGCCAAATTCTTCGGCGATCTTCATGATCTCTTCCATCGGGGCCGATTGGCCATAAAGGTGAACAGGCACGATGGCTTTGGTCTTAGGCGTGATCAGTTTCCTTATAGAATCAGGATCTATGCAAAATGTATTGGGGTCCACTTCTGCAAACACCGGGGTCAGTCCCAGCAGGGCAACTACTTCAGTGGTAGCGATATAAGTAAATGAAGGCGTGATCACCTCGTCCCCAGGCTTCAGGCCCAGTGCCATCATGGCGATCTGAAGCGCATCCGTTCCATTGGCGCAGGGTATCACGTGCTTTACTCCGAGATAGGAAGACAGTGAAGCTGCAAAGGCATGCACCGGCTTTCCATTAATGAACGCAGAACTTTCAAGAACATCCAAAACTGCCTTGTCCACCTGGTCTTTGATATGATGGTACTGCGTTTTGAGATCAACCATTTGAATAGGAGTCATCAGAGGTTTTTTAACGGGCACAAAGG
>JAHEFC010000142.1 GCA_024640385.1 Sphingobacteriales bacterium | reverse complement strand
TATACTGACTTGGAATCCAGCCTGTAACTGCCGCTGATGAATCCATAGGTCTCTTCCAGCTTAAGTTTTTTGGCAGCCTTAGCCCCACCAATAGTATAGGTTGTTCCCTCAGTGATCTGATCCCTGTTCAGCGTCATTTCATCTGTTACACCCCATTTCTGCACCTGGAAACTGAAGCGAACATGAGAAGACGGAAGGTATATCTCTTTGGCACCTGCTGACAATAAGGTGTCTTTTTCAAATTTCTCACCTGCCGCGTTCCAGCTGGTTATCTTGAAAGCTGCCGGAATACTGTCGTAATTGATATCTCCAATGGTAACCACCGCCTGGAGCTTCACTTTCAGATAGGTCTCGTTATTGAACTGGCCAAACGTACCGGCTGGATAGCCAAAGCTTTCCGCTTTGTCCTGTGCAGCAACCTTCACCACCTCAACAGCCTGTTCCAGCGAAACTGCATTATCCAGTTCCAGTCCCAGGTTCAGAGGCTTCTGCACCAGGGATGCTTTTTCCGAGTTCACCCTGGGTGTGGCAAAACGCGTAAGACCATTCTCACCTACTAATATGAATTTGGTAACACGGTAAGCCCCGTCTTCCAGCTCAATTTTCTCGGTGAGATATTTAGTGCTGAAACTGACCGCCAGTTTTTTATTGCTGATCACCTCGGCATTGTTCGCATCTTCAATGGAAACGATCGCATAGATCGGCGCATTTGCCGGTTGATCGTCGGCTGGTAAACTGTTCATCGCGAACCGGATCGCATTGGGGCCTGTTGGCCTATTCACCGGTTTGATCACATCATCTTTACATCCCGTAAAAATGATCAATAACGCCATACTGATAATAAATCCTGTCTTTCTCATATTATTTAATTTGACGTCACAAAACTATTTCCAATTGATACGGCCTGCAATCACATAAACAAGTGTATTTGGCATGTTCTACTGTTGGTTCTATCACATAATGATGTGACAGAAACAAAAAAGGCCGTCTCAAAACAAATTGAGACGGCCTCTACAATATTTTCTTACAACAGTTTACCGGTTTCCACCGAATACATAACGGAAGTTCAAGCCAAACCCGCCGGCATCGAAAGATGTTTTCTCCACGATGTACAGGGTTGGGCGCCAGTCAATACCCAAAGCAAGAGGTGCGCCATTGAAACGATACTCAAGGCCGATCTCGCCGCTTGCCCCAAAACGAAAATCATCATCAAACAGGAAAGAAGGACCTACCCCGAGGTACCAATTGAAGGCTTCGCCACCCAGTGGCCTGTTAATAAAATCCCAGAGTGCTTCAACACCAACACCATCGCCGAAAGAGATATCAGCATGGATCCGGCTGAATTCGCCAACACCAAACACTCCGTCTACGGCAGCGGTATTTCCAAGCACATTACCAAGGCGAACACCAATTTCCTGGGAAGAGGCTGTATAGCCAATGAAGAAAAAAGAAGCGAGTACGATCAGTTTTTTCATAAAGAATATGGTTTGTGGTTTTCCGCCGCAAACTTATATCATAAATAATTTTTATCCAACACAATAAACCTTTATTGGCTTTGTTACAACATTTCCATTGACTAGCCAGCGACTATTAGCTTACCTTCGCAGCCTCAATCGAATACCATGAATCTGAATGCTTTAATTGAAAAAAGAAGTGGCAATCAATGCGAACTTTGCGGATCCCCCATTGGCATACAGGTTTATGAGGTGCCTCCGCAGGATAAAAGCAATGAAAACAATTCGATCATGATCTGCCATAAATGCCTGGCACAGATCGAGAAAAAAGAAGATCTGGATGCAAATCACTGGAAGAAATTATCAGAGACCATGTGGAGCGAAGTGCCGGGTATACAGGTGATGGCGTGGAGGATGCTGAACAGGTTAAGGAACGAAAGCTGGGCTTCGGAAAATCTTGATATGCTTTACCTGGACGATGAAAACCTCGCCTGGGCCAAAGCCACCGGTGACCATGAAAATGATGCCTCCGTTGATCTGCATCGTGATGCCAATGGAAATATTCTCCAGCACGGTGATGCAGTGATCCTTACAAAATCTCTCGATGTAAAAGGCACAACACTGAATGCAAAAATGGGCACGGTGGTGAAAAACATCCGCCTGGTTCACGATAATACTGAGCAGATAGAAGGAAAGATCGAAGGACAGACGATTGTCATCCTCACCAAATTTGTAAGAAAGCAGGGCAGCTGATCATCGGTTTCGATAGATCTCTTTCATAACCCTGAGCTTCTCCCGGTCTTCCAGCAAAGAACCATCTTCAAACATCATGATGCCGGATGAAGGGGCACTGGAACCCGCAATCATCACCAGTTTGAATTCCTCTGCGGTGATCAGTCCCGGCTTGTTATGAGCCTGAACAATAGGCCATATTAAAGGCTGAACTGGTTTTTGTTTTAGCACGCCACCCAACCACTCAAGGTATTGCCCTACCCAGGCAGGATGCCGTTTCAGCATCCCGTGAAACAACATGGGAGCCATTACATCTGCTCTGTCGGCCAGATCCTGCACGTCAATTCCAAGTGTACGCCCCAGGGCTGAGTCATGGTCAGCAGGATACCAGGCTGAGTAATAAACACCCAGTAATGCCTCGGGTCTTTTTGTTTTCAGTATTTTTCTCATGTCACTGACCCAGCTGTTCAATACACTGATACGCCAGGCCCTCCACGATACATCTGCATGCATGAGTATCCATTTTGCTTTTGACGGCCCCGATTCTCCCGGAATGCTTGTCCCGGTATGGCTGGAAAAAAGCGCCAGGCAACGGTCACAAAAACAGGTTTCCGGCAAGATGGGCCGATCGGTTTCAAACTGTGCATGCCAGTGCACATAATCCAGAAAAATCCCATCCACTGCGTATTGATCGAGAATTTTCTCCAGCTGCGAAGCCCGGTGTTGTTTGAAGGCTTCGTGGGTAGGACAAATGCCCATCATCCAATCAGCGGGTTTGGCTTTCTCACCCCGTTCATTGATGGGCCAGGCATCGGGATGATCTTCCAGGTAGTCCTTCCCGTAAAGCGTTGGGAATTCAACATACACTTTACATCCCTGCGCCTTTGCTGTTGAGAAAAATTCCGGGTTCAGGGAAATGCTTCTTACAAATACGGCATTCATCCCGAGCGAATCAAATCTATATCCCGCCTTCAGTAATGATGCCGGGTTCCCATAAACGCCTTTAATAAAACCCTGCTCCCGGTTTGTTTGTGCAACTGTACAGGCATGAAGGATCGATGAGAACAATATGAGATGAATAAATTTCACCGCAGTAATTGATCTGATAAATCTACCATGAATTCCGCAATTTTCGGGTTGCGGACAGCCCGGTAGCAAGCGAATTTTACATCAAAATTATCATTGATGAAAACATTCATTCTTATCCATGGATCCTGGCATAGTGCTTGGAACTGGCATAAAGTAGTGCCTTTGCTGGAGAAAAAAGGACACCGTGCAATTGCTGTTGATCTTCCCGGTATGGGCCGCGATAAAACGCCCATACAAAATGTGACAATGAAAACCACGGTAGACAAACTCTGCCAACTGATCGACAGCATTGAAGGGAAAATAATTCTGGTAGGCCACAGCAAGAACGGGATCATGATCTCCCAGGCAGCTGAATACAGACCAGACAAGATCGAAAAGCTGGTTTACCTCGCCGCCTACCTTATCCCTCATGGAAAAACGCAAAGAGAATATTCCATATTGGACACCGGTGGTGTATTGAAACCATATGTCACTATACACGAAGAGCTGAATGCGCACACCCTTCAGCCGGAGATCTATAAAGAAGGACTTTATGCAGACTGCGACAACGACATCACTGAACTTGCAAAAATGATACTAAGTCATGAACCTATTGAATCCGGAATCACCCCACTCCAATTAACAGATGAAAATTATGGCCGGGTTCCCAGGGTCTATATAGAATGCACGGAAGATAAAGCTGTAACACCATTTATTCAGCGGAAGATGTATACAGAAACCCCCTGTGATAAAGTATATAGCCTGCCATCCAGTCATTCTCCATTTTTCAGTATGCCGGATAAGCTGGTAGAAATATTATGCGCACAATGAGTGTGGCCCATCACAATAAAAGACCTATTGGTAACAATTAATTCATTCAAAGCAATTACATAGCTAGCATTGCAGTAATATATAAGGGGATCCCCGGTAGGCTAATAGTTTACAAGGCAGGGGTGCAGATAAAAGACAGGAAATATTCTAACCCGGGGATCCCTTATTATTCTACGGCCATGAATTATAAAAATAGGCAGCCCTCGATTCCGCGGCAGCGGCTTCCATCCTGAACTGCTGCCCTCTGGTGAAAAGATAGAGACAGGCATCATCACTGTAATCCATATAATTCATCCATTGCTCAAGGATATTGGGTCCACAAAGACTGAGGTGCCCTTTCTCGGGACAATAAAAATTGGGTGAGTCGTGCACTGGTGTATCGTCAACATAATCAGTTCCACAAGTTCTGTCACCCCAGATATGCCTTAGATTCATCCAATGGCCTATCTCATGGGTCGCTGTACGGCCAAGGGCATAATCCACATAATATGGGAAGCCGGCTTTTCTGCCAATACCAAAAGACCTGTAGTCTAATACCACACCATCCGCCCATTCTTTACCGCCGGGGAATTGGGCATATCCGAGATAAATTCCACCAAGGTCGCATACCCAGATATTTAACTTTGTTGAAGGGTCTACCGCGTCACTTCCACCACGAGCAGCCATCTTCACTGCGTCATTGGTTCCAAAAGAAGCCACCGTGGTATTCACCCTTACCGTTTGCGCCAATACAAATTTCACCCCCAGGGAACCTGCATTCTCTTTCATAAACCCAGCCAGGTATGGATTCCCCTTCAATTCCTGGTTAGTGGCATTGAAGTCATAATTCAATACGTCCAACTGGGATTGTATCAGGTCCGCAGTAACGAGGTTACTGTTTGGTAACACCACATGAACAACAACCGGGATATATTTAACCGGCTCGGCGGGAGCCTTGCTCCGCTTATAATTCTTTGTTGCCGCCTCCAGTTTATCCAGATACTGACCACGGGCGGGATTCTCTTTGATCTGCTGTTCGAGCACGATCTGGGAAGCACATTTTTCTTTGAGCGAACCTTTTGAAGGGGCTGATCTGCCATACTCAGTAACCGGTTGGCTGGACTCCTGTTTATGACAACTCAGCAATGCAATAACCAAAAAAACCAGTAAAGTCCTGATCTGCGTTTTCATATAAAAATGTTTAGATGTACCAATATCAGTTCGTGGCTTTGGCAGGTAAGCGAGGGATATTAAATGTAATAATTGTTCCGGTGAATTCCAATAGGATGTTTTGGACTGCCCGGCAGTATGCAGTAAAGCCGAAATGCCTTAAATTCATCATAATTGCCGCTTTGGCACTATCAACATGAAAAAAATACTTTGCATCGGCGAGGCATTGATCGACATGATCTGCACAGACAAAGGAAGTTCCCTATCTGAGGGCCAGCATTTTCTAAAAAAGCCCGGCGGTGCTCCCACCAATGTGGCTGCGGCCATCGCCGCACTTGGAGGCTCGGTTGAACTGGCCGCGAAAGTGGGCGCTGATCCTTTCGGCAAACACCTGGTGGATGTAATGCAGTCGTTTAATGTATCTACGCGTTGGGTACTGCAAAGCGAAGAACATTTCACCACTTTTGCTTTTGTGTCCCTCATGCTGAACGGTGAACGTGATTTCTATTTCAATCGCGGAGCAGACGGGCAGTTAAGTCGTGAGGAAGTAGATGGTATCAACCTGGAAGAATTTTCAATCATCCATTTTGGCTCGGCCACTGCATTTTTACCCGGACCGCTTCAGGCAGCCTATCTTGGATTGCTAACCAAAGCATTGCAGCAGGATATTTTTATCAGTTTTGATCCCAACTACAGGCATCTTTTGTTCCGTAACAATACCCAGTCTTTTATTGACCAGTCGTGGAATTTCCTGAACAGCTGCCATTTCTTTAAGGTAAGCGATGAAGAAGCCATGTTGATCACGGGCAAATCAACGCTGGCGGATGCCACGGCAGTATTACTTGAAAAAACAAAATCTGCATTTGCCATCACCTTAGGTAAAGAGGGGACCCTGATGGGCCTTAATGGAGAAACTTTCATCATCCCGAGCATTCCCGTTCAGCCCGTGGATACAACCGGTGCAGGCGATGCATTTGTAGGAGCGGTACTCTATCAACTAAGCGATAAAACACTGAAAGCCATAAAAAACATGAGCGCGCAGGAATGGAGCCATGTGATCACCAATGCCAACAAGGCAGGAGCCAGAACCTGTGAATACATGGGTGCCATGGAAGCATTCAAACACCTCAGTAACGATATTTTTTCCTAAAATCAATTACCGTGTACGATCATCAGCTACACCAGCGGATCAACCAGATCCTGCAGCAACATAAAATAGATATAGCGGGGAAAGACAATTTTTTCTATGTCCGCATGATGGCCAATGCCGATAGCATGTACCAGCTGTATAAAGAGATCTATGGCAGCTCAACGGCATCAGAAAAACATTTTAACCAGCTGCTGGGTGTGATGATCCACGCCTATCAGCAACGTTCAGAAACGCTCAGAAAGAAAGACGAAGAGAAAGCGGATAAAGGCAACTGGTTCCTGAGCAATGAGATCATGGGGATGAGCTTATATGCCGACAGGTTCTGCGGCGATCTTTCCAAACTGGGCAACAAGCTGGATTATTTTGAAAAACTTGGGGTCAATTTCATTCACCTGATGCCGGTATTTGAAAGCCCTGAAGGCGAAAGTGACGGTGGCTATGCTGTATCCAATTTTCGCAAGGTGGACGAACGCTTCGGTTCCAATCATGACCTCGAGAAGCTCCAAAAGAAGATGAACGACAAGGGCATGTACCTCATGCTGGATATTGTATTGAATCACACCTCCCACAAACACGAGTGGGCCATGAAAGCCAAACAGGGCGACAAACATTACCAGGATTATTTCTACATGTACAGTGACAGGAGCATACCTGATGAATTTGAAAAGTCAATGCCTGAGATCTTCCCCGAGAGCTCACCGGGGAGTTTCACATACATCGAAGAGTGCAACAATTGGGTGATGACGGTATTCCATCATTATCAATGGGACCTGAACTATACCAATCCCCTGGTGTTCAGGGATATGCTGGACAATATACTTTATTACGCCAATCTCGGCGTTGACATTCTACGGATAGATGCCCCTGCATTCATCTGGAAGCAAGTGGGTACCACCTGCCAGAACCTTCCGGAAGCGCATACTTTATTAAGACTGATCAAGCAATGCGTTTTAATAGCCAGTCCGGGTATGGCCATTTTAGGCGAAGCCATAGTTGCGCCAAAGGAGATCATGAAATATTTTGGAACCGGCTCCTATACTGCTAAGGAATGCGATGTAGCCTACAATGCCACCCATATGGCCCTGCAATGGGATATGCTTGCCACCGGCGACACCAGGGTGATGCTGGCTGCCCAGCATGAAATACTTCAAAAGCCATACGGTACTACCTGGATCACCTATACCAGGTGTCATGATGATATCGGTTTGGGATACGATGATTATATGATCCGCCAGGCAGGCTATGAACCCTATGGCCACAGGAAATTTCTACAGGATTATTATTCGGGAAATTATGATGGGAGTCCTGCTACCGGCGCCCTGTTTTCTTCCAATCCAAAAACCGGCGATGCAAGGATCAGCGGCTCATTGGCTTCATTATGCGGACTGGAAAAAGCGTTGAACGATAATGATGAACGGGCCATTGAATTATCAGTCAGGAAGATATTATTGATGCAGGCCCATAGTTTTTTCCTGGGTGGAATTCCCATGATGTTCTATGGGGATGAAGCGGGCTATACCAATGACTATTCTTATTTAAATGATCCAGGCAAAAGTTATGACAACCGCTGGATGCACCGGCCGGTGATCGACTGGGAGAAGAATAAGAAAATTGATATTGAGGGCACGATAGAGAACCGCGTATTCAGTGCAACGCAAAGGCTGATCAGTATTCGGAAAAAACTGGAAGTAGTGGCAGATTATAAAAATCTGACTTGGCTGACACCACACAATATGCATGTGGCTGGATATCTGAGGAGTTTTGAAGACAAAAAACTCTACTGCGTTTTCAATTTCAGTGACAGATCGGCCTACCTCACCTGGTATGCATTCAAGAGTCATGGTGTGGAACCCACGGTATTATACGATCACTGGACAGGCATGGAATTACCTGTAGGTGAAAATTATGATCACCTGGTGATTGAACCCTATGGATTCCACCTCCTTGAGCCCCGATAATATTTACTTGCCTCTCATATAGATCCTGAGGATCTGGTTGGCCAGGTAGGGCCTGAGTTCCAGCTGGTTGGTCAGCACAATGGAAGTGATCTTTCTTCCGGGCAACCTGGCGATGTCGGCCAGTGCCGGGCCTCCACTATGGCCAGTCACTTTCTCACCATTCATTTTGTCTACGATCCATCCAACTCCAAATGGCGAAGTAGTTCCGTCCCTCCTTTTAGCAGGTGTCCACATCAGGTCAAGCAGTTCTGGTCTGATGAATTTTCCTTTGTCCATAGCGATCACCCATTTGGTAAGATCATCCAGTGAAGAAAAAATTCCACCAGCCGGATAGGTCCAGGAAGGGAACATCATAGAGAATATTCTTTGCCTGTTCTCCTCTTTAATATTCTTGTAGACCGTAGCTGCATAGGGAATGGTATCATAGGTGCGGTAGATATAGTCCTGCTCCATGTTGTTGAATACCGTATGATTCATACCCAGGGGTATCAGCATTTTCTGTTTTAAGAATTCCTGGAAACGAAGGCCGGTGATACGTTCTACCAGTTTTTGCACGAGGGCGTAATCACCGCCCGCATAAACTGTCTTTGTACCTGGAGCAAAATCCAGTGGCCGGGCTATTGCGGTATCATAGGCTTCATCCACTGAATTGAAATTCATTTTTAATGCCAGAAGATCTGCAATGCCGGATTGGTGAGCCACCAGGTCCATCACCCGCATATCGTCCCATGTTGACGGCAGGCCTGGTAAATAAGTTCTGACCTTGGCCTGCAGGTCCAGTTTATTCTCCTGCACCAGGGTCATCAATGCAGTGGCCGAAATGAGTTTGGTACACGAGGCGAGTTGAAATGCGGTTTGACCTGTGTTGGGAATTTTGTATTCCAGGTTCGCATATCCCATGGTTTTCCGGTAGATCACCTTGCCGTCTTCGA
>JAHEFC010000448.1 GCA_024640385.1 Sphingobacteriales bacterium | reverse complement strand
GTAACCCGTACTGGAGCTGAATTTGCTTCTAAAGCTTCAATTCCGGCCTATCCTGCATCATCTGATCTGTATATCTGGCCAATTTCACAGGCTGAGATCATCACCAATAAAGAAATGGCACAGAATCCGGGGTACTAAAACCTCCCATTCATAACAAAAAAAGGCTCCGCATTTGCGGGGCCTTTTTTTATGAGTAAATTGGGCTGCAGTAAAATCCTGATCATGAAATTTCTCGCCGGAATATTTCTTCTATTGATCTGCCAGAAGGCAAATAGCCAAACGTCGATCAATGTAGATGACACTGCCATGCGGAATAACACCACCTTTTTCAATACGGTTGATGGAATACCTGTACTGAATCCCAAGTACACCAGGATAGTGGAAGGTTCTTTGTACGAACCGGCAAATTTCACCAAAGCACTGGTGTTCATAAAAAACAACAAACGTGCTTTCACTGTAGAAGCCAGGATCGATGTAATTGATGAAAGACTGCATTACCTGGATGAGAAAAGGCAGGAAAAATACGCCGATTCACCCATCGATGAAGTTCAGTTCTTTGAAGCGGAAAAAAAGATCGGTGTATTTAGTTTTGGTATTCCCGGATGCGGCCCTGCTGCTAAAGGGTGGTACGAAGTGCTCGAGAAAGGCAAGATCAGTCTCCACCGCAAGATCATAAAAAATGTTTCTGAAGTGAAACCATACGGCTCAGCCACTACCGAACAGAAAGTGATCACCACATATTCCTATTGGATGAGTAATGGGTCCTCCTGCAAGCAAGTGAAAAAGATCGGTGACCTGCAGGCAGAACTTATCCAGGCAAATCCCGCCATGCAGCAAAAAATACCCCAACGTAAATTATCAGACAAAAAGGTGGAAGACTGGTCGGAACTGGTGAAAATCTTTAACTCGCTATAATCAGAGAGACAGAGAGGCGGAGAGTCAGAGAGACAGAGTATTTTGACTCTCTGACTCTTTGACTCTCTGACTCTCTTTATTTGATTACCTCACTCAATTTAGCTTGGAGCGATGTGCCTCTAAGGTTGGTCGCAACAATGTTTCCCTGCGGATCGAGCAATACATTGAACGGAATACCCTGGATATTATACATAGGTACCACGCTGCTTTCCCAATATTTCAGATCACTCACGTGCGTCCAGGTGAGCTGATCATCTTTGATCGCTTTCACCCATGGATCTTTGGTCTTATCCAATGAAACACCAAGTATGGTAAAATTCTTGTTGCTGTATTGCTTATATGCTGCAACCACATTGGGATTCTCCTGCCTGCATGGGCCGCACCAGCTGGCCCAGAAATCTACCAGCACATATTTGCCACGAAAAGAACTAAGAGTAATCATTTTCCCGTCCGGATCAGGCAAACTGAAATCTGGTGCAGGCTGCCCGAGTTTAAGTGCCGACTTCTGCTGCTGCATATAATCAAAATATTCTTTCACTATCTTCTGTATCATCGGGTGATTGCTGAATCTCTTGGACATACTGGTCATCACGGGCTCAAAACGCTCGGCTTCCAGCTGTGTTCTCAATAAAGGCCCTACAATATACAATGCTACCGAGGGGCTCTTTGTAGTGTCGGCATATTTTAAAAGATATTCCTCGGTTGTATTCACATAAGCATTAAAATCGGCCTCTCCCGCCCTGAGCACACTGTCTACAGCGCCATTGTTCCGCTGTTCGATCAGTGCTGTTCTCTTTGAATTGATCACCGCTACTTTTTCGTTAAACGATTTCAACATCTCCCGGAATGAATTGCTGCTGGCAGAATTAGTGCTGTAATCACCAAAGTTTTTCCAGTCTGCGTTGAATTCTATGTCATTTCTGTCGTTCGCAAGCATCACAAATACCCCGTCTTTCTCAAACCTCAGCCTGAAGATGCCTTCCTCGGCAGGTGGTGCAGTTTCAAGTTCAAACTTCCCGGTACCGGCTTCCATGACCGCAGTATCCAGCGTTGTTGGCGTAACAGCATCCAACTCGATCAGATCAAGGTAAACAGCCTGCTTCGCAGGATTATTAATAACGGTACCGCGTACACTAAGTTGATCAGTGGCATTCTTACAGCCTGCCGCAAGTATAATAATAAATGGAAGGATATATTTTTTCATGATCAGGATTGATTTAACTTCTGCAGCAGAATATCGTTCGCAAGCCGGGGATCTGCCTTGCCCCGCGATAGCTTTTTGACCTCTCCCATAAAAAGACCGATCAGGCCTTTTTTACCTTTTCTGAATTCCGTGACCTTATCAGGATGCATATTCAATACCTCTTCTACCCAGGTATTGATATCAGCACTGTCAGACACCTGTATCATATTCAGTTCTGTGGCCAGGAGTTCAGGATCTTTGCCGTTACTGGATTCCAGGGCCGGGAATAGCTTTGACGCAGCTGCAGAAAAGTTCAGTTTGCCTTCATCGATCATCGCAATAAGCTTTGCCCACTGCGATGGGTTGATGTTCACATCGTGAATGTGAAGCCCATTTTCATTACAATATGATTTTACCGGACCGATGAGCCAGTTTGAAATGGCCTTATAATGTTGGCATTGCTCAGCAATTGCAGCAAAATAATTCACCAGTTCATTTTCTTCCGTGAGAACCCTCGCGTCGTATTCGGGCAAACCAAATTCAGAGATCAGCCTGCCCACCCATTCCTCAGGAAGCATGGGTAACTCAGCCCGATATTTCTTAATATGTTCATCCGTTACGATGAACGGAGTAAGGTCAGGATCGGGGAAATAGCGGTAGTCGTCCGCATCTTCTTTTGTTCTGATGGAATAAGTCACCTCCCTGTCAGCGTCAAAGCCCCGGGTTTCCTGTACAATTTTTTCGCCTCGATCAAGCAGTCCTTTAAGACGTTCCGCTTCTACATCGATCGCTTTCCTGACGTTACGGATCGAGTTCAGGTTCTTCACTTCCACTTTAGTGCCAAGTTTTGTATCGCCTTTTCTCCTGAGTGAAATATTCGCATCACAGCGCATACTGCCTTCTTCCATATTTCCATCACAAACACCGATCCAGCGTACGAGTTTTCTCAATTCGGTAAGAAACAGAAATGCCTCTTCACTGCTGCCGATATCTGGTTCCGTAACTATCTCCACCAGCGGTACTCCGGCCCGGTTATAATCAATACACGTGAAGCCGGGGTCAATGTCGTGAATACTTTTTCCGGCATCTTCCTCGAGATGTATACGTGTTAAATGGATATTCTTTTTATGATCTCCTGATTTTACGGCAACATATCCCCCGATGCATATCGGTGTGGTGTGTTGAGAAATCTGGTAGCCTTTCGGAAGATCTGGATAGAAATAGTTCTTCCGGGCGAAA